>JAZUHR010000282.1:0-3411 GCA_045641825.1 Lachnospiraceae bacterium | reverse complement strand
GCCGGCCGAAAGAAGCGTTATGAGACTCACTGTCTGAGGCCGAAGGCCGAGTTTGAGTCGAATAGCTTCTGAGGCCATGGTGGTACAGCGCGAGCATAACGGAGTCCGAAGACAGGATACTTTCGCAGATTGGTAAGTTTAAAAATAAAAGGCACAGCTGCATTGTAAAATAAACAACATACGAATAGCGATGTCGTGGGGGGAGGATAGGAGCGTACACAGTTTTCACGAGCGGAGCGAAAAAAAACTTCGGAGAGAAATCTTTCCGAAGTCTTTGTGTATGCATTTCCTTATCTGTCCACCATATTGTAGAGTTTCTCCACATCGTTCGCCATCTTGCTGGCCGCATCACGGCTCTGCTTGGCGATTTCGGAATTGGCGCTTACTACATCGGAAATCTGGCCCAGACTGTCCTCTGCCTCTTTTACCAGAGTCAGATTGCTGGCAACCATTTCACTCATAGCATTTACAGCATTTCCTGATTCACGAATACGCTCTACCGCTACTTCAAACTTTTCAATAGCCTGTCTGGTCATTTCATTACCGTTGTCTACTGCTCTCATGGAGTTCTGGATGAGGTCGTGAGTCTCCTGAGAAGCCTGAGAACTTCTGCTTGCCAACTGTCCGATTTCAGTAGCAACTACCGCAAAGCCTCGGCCTGCTTCACCGGCACGAGCCGCCTCAATGCTGGCATTAAGAGCCAGGAGATTGGTCTGGGATGCGATTTCATCGATCTCGGAAATAATTACCTCGATAGCCTTGGAGGTCTCCGTAATCTCATTCATGGAGTCAGACAAATGCGCAATCATATTTCCTGTAGCCACCAGTCCGTCCACGGCCTGCATAGTCTCCTTGGAAATGCTCTTTGTACCCTCCACGCTCTCTGTAATCTTGTCTGACAGGCCCTGCATCTTGTCTCTCATGTCGACAACGGATGCCTCCTGATTTGCACTGCCTTCGTTAATAGCTTCCGCTGTATCCAATGTAGCACGGGCTACGCTGTCAAGTTCGCCGCATACCTGCTTAACATTCTCGAAAAGTTCCTGTGTCGCATGCATATCCTGCTTCTGCTTTTCGATAAGTTCGTAATTGTTTGAACTCTGCCTGTTGATATTATCCACCATGGAATTAATGCAGTCACTGAGAGCACTGAATTCTGTATGTGAACGCTCATTTACCTTAACCGAATAATCGCCCATAGCGATTCTGCCAACAGAAGCATTGATGTTGTTGATACCGGAAACAATGCCCTTGCGTACCAGTCTCAAGGTCACAAGTACCAGCACAGTATCCACCAGTATCATACAAATAATAATCATAACCATGATTGTGTTTACTGTTCTTCTGTAGTCCCCGAAAGGATAAAGAATACCGATGGTATATCCTTCATACTGGTCTGAATAGGTCCAGTACTTGGCTCCGTCTACAGTCATTTTCATACTACCCTTAGGACCTTCGGCAAATCCGATATCGGATGCTTTCTGTCCAATCTTACTGCTGTCCTTATAGGCTGCCAGACTACCTGTGGAATTCTCAATGGCAAAAATTGTACCGCTGCCTTCGAAGTCGATTTTGCTCAGAACCACATCAATGGCATTATTGGCAATAGCAGACTTTAAGACCTCAGGATTTAACTCCACCTGAAGATAACCGGGTGCATCAAGACGTTTAACACCTACATACTGGCATATTTCTCCGGTAGAACCGTTTATCATAGGCTCCTGAACAATTTCCAATTCAGGATGCTCAAGAATCTCATTAAATACCCTGGACTGATCGGAACTTCCCATATCAAAGCCTACGTAGGCCGGATTGTCGGAATTGATGATTATACCCTTCTCATCGATAATGCAGATACAGTTGGCACCCAGTTTCTTACTGAGTGATTTGAGATACTCTGTATTTCCGATAACTCCTGGATTCGCAAAGAAAAGTTCTGCCAATGCTCTAGCTTTTGCCAGATTATTGTCTCCTACATTCTTGGTAAGCAGTACGGCACTCTCTGCGTTCTGTGTAAGAGTTGCCTTTACCTGCTCCAGCTTACTTACAGCACTTTTCTTGGTAGCCACATTCTGGTTAACGGTAGTCACACCGATAATGGTAATAATAACTACAACCGCGGAAATAATCATGCTGAGTACAAGCCTCTTCAAAATGGTTTTTTCCATAATTCATTCCCTTTCCTTGCGCAATTTTTGCGCACCTAATATTATAAGTTGTAAGCCTTTTCATTACAATTAAGTGCTTATCCTTTCCCTAAAAAAAGAATGTCAAATTTCTAATCATTTCATAAATCAGTGAGTGAAGTTGCAAATTTTCATTGTATTCGTCCATCCCTTTACAGGTGAATAAAGTGCCCTCTGCAAAGGTTTCCCCAATGTGATTCTGTGCCTATTGTCAATAATTGCTCCATTAGTAACAAACCATAGCCCAGGAATGGCAAAATGCACTTCCCGGGCTACGTTGTAGTGGTCACATAAGTTGTCAATTTGTACCGTCCCCGGCAGGTGGTTTCATGGTGCCCAGAATGATTTGTACTCTTTTCCAAATTGTAAAAAGTTCATAGTTTCCAGATCCCGCAGTATTTCTTCATCAGAAAAATACCACGCGTCTGCTATATACTGTTTCTCCCGCTCTCCTCCAGAGGTGGTATAGCACATAGTAATATGCTGATTAATTTCGATTGAAAAATCGTCACTGTACCAATACATTGAAGATTTTTTGATTGGTTGCCTGGTTTCATACTCGATACCAATAACATATTTACATATCATTTGTAACGTTGACATTTCTTTGCAGTCTTTTTCGAAAGTATCACAATCGCAACCATTAGGTTTTGATAATTTAGTAATGGTATGCGGATAGTCCCACGGCACAATGTTTTCTGTTTTGTGAGGATTTTGATAATAGTAGATGTAAATAAAGCCATCGTTAGCAACTCTGAAAGAAAATGAATCGTTGAATCTTTTTGTTTGAACAAATAAATCGTTTTCGTCACCTTCTATTGCACTCATATAATACGCCTTCATTTCATCGTATGTATGTTGTTCTTCGCACACCTGCTTCAAAAAATCCCCAATGGCAAGTTCATTTTCACAATAGTCCTTCTCCATATCATATCCATACATGCGAGCCCGACTGACTATGCATAAAATTGCCTTATTTCTTGTAATATGTCGTTTTTCAAAATATGTTTTGTTATCCATAAATTCACATCTTTCGCCAAACACCAACATTTTTATTTTTCCAAAAAAATGTGTACTTTAAACGTTATTGGATCCGTCCCCGATGGCACGCCAATAATGAACAAATCAGATATCAAAAAACAAATGATTACTAAATTCAGAAGCCGGAATACCAAAAAAGTGCGATGTTTCTTCTCCCAAAATATACCAAAATTCATCATGCTTT
>JAZUHR010000281.1:0-10781 GCA_045641825.1 Lachnospiraceae bacterium | reverse complement strand
GGAAAGGGGGAGAGTAAGGTCGTATCTGAGGCCTAAGTCTGAAAGTTCCTTCTCATTGCCGGAAGCAAGTGCCTCCTGGAGTTTGTCGCCACGCTTCATAATCTTGAACATAAGGCCAAGATTTTCGCCGCCCTCCGACTTCTGGAGATTCTCCATATCTTCGATAACGGGAGTAGTGATGCGCTCGAAACCGCATGCACGATAAGTCTCAAGAATTTTGCCCTGAACATAGTCACGCAGCAGAGTCTGGGATGGCAGGTAATCGTTGGTACCTTTAACAGGTGTTGATTTCATAGTCGTTCTCCTTTATGGTATATGCTTTCCAAAGAAAGCGGGATATTATTAAAAAAATAGGGCTGCGACATACGCAGCCCATGAATGGTCATAATAAATTAAGCCATCTTGTTAACAGCTACTGTAAGTCTGGAAACCTTTCTTGCAGCAGTGTTCTTATGGAAGATGCCCTTTGCAGCAGCCTTATCGATAGCTACAACAGCTTCCTTGAGAGCTGCGCAAGCTACTTCCTTATCGCCTGCAGCTACAGCAGCGTCAACCTTCTTGGAAAGAGTCTTAACCTTGGACTTGATCATCTTATTTCTAAGGGTCTTAGTCTTGATAACATCAATTCTCTTCTTAGCACTCTTAATGTTTGCCATTTTTGAATTCCTCCGAATAATTTTATGCAAGCCGTTTGCAATTCCCTACAAACTATAATGGGCTCGCTAAGTCTATTTGTCTGCATGACGGTCTTGACGAATCCGGACACGGACGTATCGCCAAAACATACTTGTTAAATATAACTCTTATTTTTCTGAATGTCAATAGAAATCTTTTTAAAATCAGGACTTAGGGACTGAAGATATTTTCAAAGTATTCGAAACAGAGGGAAACGGAAACTCTGAAAAAAGTTTCCGTTGCGAAGCCAGTATTATCAAGGCTTTCATGGAAAACGGCGTCTTTTTCAGTTTTTCTTTATTGTTTAATGAACAAAAGTATGTTAAAATTCATAAACAATGTGTGAAAAACAATGTTTTTTACAAAAAACACAATATTTTTATGAACTTACAGCATAAATATTGTGAAAAAATTCCAATTCCTTAAGGAGGGAGTTATGAATCATTTAGCACTTGGAGCAGGTATGCTGTTCCAGATTTACGGGGATAATGCCATGTGGCAGATCCTCGGTTGGGTTCTCGTTTTCGCAGGCCTCATTATTATGAATGAGATCGGCAGACGCACAAAGGTAGGCGGCATCGCTATTTTCGTAGTTATTCCTTGCCTTCTTACCGTTTATTTCATCCTGGCTCACTGTGGTCTTTTCGGTGGAAAAGAAAATCCTACAGTAGCTTACATGGATGGTTGGTTCCACTACTTTAAGCTCTATGCGGCTGACATCGGTTGTGTTGGCTTCATGATGATTAAGTACAAGTGGGGGATCGGCAAGCAGAAGTGGTTCGGTTGGTTCCCATGGTTCATCGTAGCAGCCAACATTTTAATCGCTGTTGTTTCCGACTTCGAGTCGGCACTGGCTGCATACCAGATCACAGGTAACTTCGGCGGCGCTTGGTGGGCATCCAATGAGGGCGTATTCATCTACGGCGGCTGGTGGAATATTGCCAACGGTATTGCAGGTCTTATCAATATTTTCTGTATGACAGGTGTTATCAACCTTTATACATCCAAGGACAAGAATAAGTCCGACATGCTCTGGCCTGATATGACCATCGCATTTATCATCGCATATGACCTGTGGAACTTCGAGTACACATACCTAAATCTTCCTACACACACATGGTACTGCGGTTTCGCACTTTTACTTGCTCCTACTTTTGCAAATGCACTTTGGAACAAGGGCGCATGGATTCAGAACCGTGCCAATACTCTGGCTATCTGGTGCATGTTCGCACAGGTGGTACCTACCTTCCAGATCAGCAAGACCTTCTCTGTACTTCCTACAGTCTATGGCGGCGGTCAGAAGTATGCTGCTATCGACCTCTATGATAAGGCTATCGAGCTCTACAATGCAGGTGCAGGTAAGACTACCGCAGCAAATGAGGCTATGGCAGCATTTGGCATCACAGCCAATCCTACAGCTCAGGGCGTTGTAGCTATGCTGGCGCTGGGCGCAAATGTTATCTGTATCGCAGTTATCATTAAGAGAGCCCTTAAGATGGGTAAGAATCCTTATGCCAACGATGTTTGGGTAGGCACAAAGGACTATGCTGAAGCACTGGAGAGAGCAGAAGCATAATTGTTATTTTTCCAAATAATTTTCACCCGGGGCCAAACCCGGGTGATACTTTGAAAAAGATGGGACATGAAAATGAAAGACTACAAAATTATTGAAGTAAAGAGAAGTATTTTTGAGGATAACGATGCTGATGCAAATCGTTTGAGAAGCGAACTTAAGGAGCAGAAGACCTTTCTTTTGAACCTTATGTCCAGCCCGGGATCAGGTAAGACTACCACCCTCAAGCAGGTTATTTCCCGTTTGAAGGACGAGATGAAAATGGGCGTCATGGAGGCTGATATCGATTCAGATGTCGATGCGGCTACCATTACAGAAGCAGGCGCCAGAGCTATTCAGATCCACACCGGTGGCATGTGCCATCTGGATGCAGACATGACCCGTCAGGGCATCCATGAATTCGATACCAAGGATCTGGATTTTGTGATTTTGGAAAATGTAGGCAACCTCGTTTGCCCTGCGGAGTTCGACACAGGAGCAGTGAAAAACATGATGATCCTGTCCGTGCCTGAGGGCGACGACAAGCCTTTAAAATACCCGCTGATGTTCTCCATCTGCGACGTGGTATTTATAAATAAGTGCGATACACTTTCTGTTTTCACCGATTTTTCCAAGGAGAGAGTGGAGGAGCGTATCCATATGAGAAATCCGAAGGCAAAGGTGATTTTCGGCTCCGCCCGTACAGGCGAGGGCATCGATGAGCTTTGCGACTGGATGAGAAAAGAAGTAAATGAGTGGAATGCATAATTTTTCAATTTGAAGGAGAGAACTATGGCAAAGAAAATTACCAAAGAGCCGGATCCGTTGGGAGGATTTTATCCTGCCTGGGTGGATGAACTGAAGGATGAGGATGTAAGACCTCTGATCCTCAAGCTGGGCAAAGTAATCACAGACCGTGCAAAAGTAAAGCTGGGAATACAGAAGCTGACAAAGTATGATCCTGAGTACTGGGCACTGCATAAGCTGTGTCCTACTGATGAGATGGCAGAGCTCTGTCTGCAGATGGGCGGTATCAGAAAGCCCAAGACCTTTGACGAGATGCTGGCTATCACAGGTATGGAGAAGGATCACCTGCAGGAACTTCTGGATCAGCTCTCCTATAATGGTGTGCTGGAATGGAACTATGAAAACGAGCAGCATATCAAGCAGTGGGTACTGCCTATGTATGTACCGGGCTCTGCTGAATTTTCCAATATGAACAAGGAATTCCTGGACGCAAATCCTGAAATGGGCAATTTCTTCGAGAGAATGAGCCGCCTGCCACTTGAGGGACTGACACACATGGTACCTCCGGGAGGCGCCGGTGTCGGCATGCACGTTATCCCTGTAGAAGCAGCTATTTCCATGGAAAATCAGACTGCTTCCGTAGAGCATATTTCCCACTGGCTGGACAAGTATGAAGGAAAGTATGCAGCATCACCTTGCTCATGCAGAAGATCCAGAGAAAAATTCGGCGAGGGCTGCGGAGATGATCCTGAGGGCTGGTGCGTAGCCATGGGCGATATGGCAGACTACGTAGTGGAGACCGGTAAGGGCGGCCGCTATGTTACAAAAGAAGAGGCGCTGGAAATTTTCAGACAGGGCGAAGAGAACGGTTTTGTTCATCAGATTACCAATATCGACGGCGAGGACAAGATTTTTGCAATTTGTAACTGTAATGTAAACGTGTGCTACGCACTTCGTACATCACAGCTTTTCAATACTCCCAATATGTCACGTTCCGCTTATGTGGCTCATGTTACCGAGGAAGACTGTGTGGCCTGTGGTCGCTGCGTAGAGCATTGCCCTGCAGGCGCTTTGAAGCTGGGGCAGAAGCTGTGCAAGGCTGACGGCACAAAGGTAGAGTATCCTAAGCAGGTGCTTCCTACAGAGCGCAGATGGTCTGAAAACGAGTGGGAAGAGAACTACAGAGACAAGAATCGTATCAATACTCATGCAACAGGTACAGCACCTTGTAAGACCGCTTGTCCTGCGCATGTTGCAGTACAGGGCTATCTTCGTCTGGCTGCAGAGGGCAGATACACAGATGCTTTGGAGCTGATTAAGAAGGAGAATCCTTTCCCTGCAGTATGCGGACGTATCTGTAACAGACGCTGTGAGGCTGCTTGTACCAGAGCAACAGTGGATGAGGCAGTAGCTATCGATGACGTAAAGCGCTTCATCGCTCAGAAGGATCTGGATGCAGCTACCCGCTTCATTCCTAAGAAGGTAGTTCCTTCACTTAAGGGCAAATTCGACCAGAAGGTAGCCATCATCGGTGGTGGTCCTGCAGGTCTCTCATGTGCTTTTTATCTGGCTGAAAAGGGCTATACACCTACAGTTTTTGAGAAAAATGAGAAGCTGGGCGGTATGCTGACATACGGCATTCCTTCCTTTGTGCTGGAGAAGGACGTTATCAATGCAGAAATTGACGTGCTTCGTGAAATGGGTGTAGAATTCAAGACAGGTGTTGAAGTAGGCAAGGACGTAACACTGGATGAGTTAAGAGCACAGGGCTACAAGGCTTTTTACTTAGGTATTGGCTGCCAGGGCGGCAGAAGACCGAATGTGCCTAACGATACAGCCAAGGGTACGATGACAGCTGTTGACTTCCTGCATGAAGTAAATGACAAGGAAGCATTTGATATAAAGGGCGATGTAGTAGTAATCGGCGGCGGTAACGTAGCCGTAGACGTGGCCAGATGCGCCAGAAGATGCGGCAAGGAAGATACAAAGATCTCCATGTTCTGTCTGGAAAGCAGAGATATTATGCCTGCATCACCTGAAGAAATCAATATCGTTGAGTCTGAGGGTGTTACCATTAACTGCAGCTGGGGACCTAAGGAGGTTCTTACAGACGAGAACGGCGAGGTATGCGGTATCGTTCTTAAGAAGTGTACCAGCGTTAAGGATGCTGACGGCAGATTTAATCCTAAGTATGATGAGAATGAGACAATCACAGTAGAGTGTAAGCATGTATTTTTCTCAGTAGGTCAGTCCATTGAATGGGGTGACCTCCTTAAGGGCACAAAGGTAGAGCTGGGTCGTGGTAACGGTGCTGTGGCAGACCCTGTTACATACCAGACCGCAGAGCCTGATATCTTTGTGGGCGGCGATGTTTACACAGGTCCTAAGTTCGCTATCGACGCTATCGCAGCCGGCAAGCAGGGCGCAGTATCCATCCATAGATTTGTACAGGATGCGACTCTTACCATAGGCCGTGACAAGAGATACTTTGTAGAGCTGGACAAGAAGAACATTAAGCTTCAGGGATATGACGAATCCAAGCGTCAGATTCCGGGCAAAAAGGCTCTGGGCAGCGTTGTGGGCAATTTCAGAGACCAGTCCCTGGCTCTCACCGAAGAGCAGATTAAGACTGAGACATCCAGATGTCTTAAGTGCGGCGCTACCATCGTGGATCAAAACCGCTGTGTAGGCTGCGGTATCTGTACCACAAAGTGTGAATTTGATGCTATCAAGCTGCACAGAGATCATCCTGAGTGCTCCACAATGGTTAAGTCCGAGGACAAGCTTAAGAAGATTCTTCCAAACGGTCTTAAGCAGGCCATCAAGCTTACTTTTGTAAAGAATAAATAGTACTAAGAGGTTAAAAATGCACGAACTTGGAGTGGTTTTCCGTGTTATAGACATGGTAACCGATGTTGCAAAAGAAAATAATGTTTTGGCAGTAAAGTCAGTGACACTGGAGATCGGAGAGGTCTCCGGTGTCATTCACTCATACCTGTACGACTGCTGGAAGTGGGCGGTAAAGCGCACGGAGGTAATGAAGGATTGCGAGCTCAAAATCGAGGAAATTCCAGCTATCACCTGGTGCGACGACTGCAAGTCGACCTACGAGACCGTTAAGTATGCCAAGGTTTGCCCCAATTGCAAGAGTGAGAACACTTGGCTACAGCAGGGCAATGAGTTCTCGGTGAAAGAAATCTGCGTGTTTGACGGAGACGGGGCCGAATAGTTAGTTTAATCGAATAACAAAATTGTACGTTTAATAAAACTGTTCGAATAACAAAAGAATACTTGTTTTTGCGAATGCTATGTGGTAGAATAATATCGCGAACAGATGCACGGGATCCGGAAAGAGGATCTGGTGAAAAACAAGAAAAATTTTAAAAAGTTGATAATTATAGCCGGAGTGACCATGATTGTGGTTGCCGGCTTTTTGTATGCCTTTTTTGTGAAAAACAATGATGGCATCACTGTAACTCGTCCTACCGAGGAGCCGATTCCTACGGAAGGACCGGTGGAAACTCCGATTCCCACCGAGTGGCCTGTGATCTATGTCTATGTATGCGGAGCGGTGAAGGAGCCGGGGCTGTACGAGCTGCCCTATGGTACCAGAGGATTAACTGCTGTGGAGATGGCCGGTGGTTTTGCCGCCAAGGCTGACAGGGATTACCTGAATCTGGCGGCGGTATTAAGCGATGGACAGAGGCTCTACATCCCTTTTTTGTCGGATACGGAGAATCTGGCCCCGGAGGACAGAATCGAAGGTACGGACAACGATGGCACGGTCAGCGGCACCATCAGCAAGGTGAATATCAATACCGCAAGTCTGCAGGAGCTGATGACCTTGTCGGGGATAGGAGAAGCCAGAGCGCGGGATATCATTGATTACCGGACCAAGGTAGGGGCTTTTTTGACTATTGAGGAAATTATGAACGTGACCGGAATAGGAGAGGCCCGTTTTGAAAAAATAAAGGACAGTATCAGGGTGAAATGATATGAGGATTCAGATGAAAAGACCTATGATGCTTTTGTTTTTGTGCATTTTTTCGGGTTGCCTGATATTCAGGCCACTTATACTAAGGCCCTACGAGAGGGAGAGAGAAGCCTTTTTGACCTTGTACGAGAACAAGGAGCAGTCCTGTATCGTGCTGGGCGAGGTGAAGGATGTACTTAGAGGAAAGGATCAGACCATACTAATTCTTAAGGATTGCACCATATCCGGCTTTGAGGAAAATGTGGCGAGAAAATGCGGCGGTGTGAGACTGTACGTGGAGGGGGAAGGGGATTTTTTTCCGGGGAATGTAGTCAGAGCCTACGGAGGAATAAAGGTATTTCTGAGTGCCCAAAATCCCGGGCAGTTCGACGCCTACGAATACTACAGGCGGGAGCACCTGTACGCCAATGTATATGCCGAGAAAATAAATGTGGTATCCGACCGGAAGAATGACCTGAAGGGACTGCTGGTCTCAGCCAGACTGGCCTTCAGGGAGAGCTTTGAGAGACTTTACCCCGAAGATGAAGCGGGCGTGATTTTCGCGCTGGTCACGGGAGACAAAAGTCTCTTGACTGAAGACACCAAGGATGATTTCAAGAAGGCCGGCATAAGCCATATTCTGGCAGTGTCGGGCCTGCACATATCCTTTATCTGCCTGGGTTTTAACGAACTTTTAAAAAGACTCACCGTAAGTAAAAAGTTTCGTGACGCATTAACGGTTCTTTTTACTCTTGTTTTCGTGCTTTTTACAGGGGCGGGAATATCGGTCATCCGAGCAGGAATTATGTGTATATATATGCTGCTTGCGGAGAATTTGAAGAAAAAGTACGACCTGCTGTCGGGACTGTTCTTTGCGGGAAGCCTGGAATTATGCATATATCCTCTGGAGGGAACGACAGCGGCTTTTTTGCTGTCATACAGCGCAATCTTCGGGGTGTACGGGGCTACGAAAATCAGGGCCGGAGCCGGGAGCGGCCTGGTGATAAGCCTTTTCACGCTGCCGGTGACGCTTTTCTTTTACTATGAATTTAACCCCTACGGGGTGCTGGCCAGTCTCCTGGTAATTCCGGTGACCGGAGTGACGCTGGGAATGGCTTTGCTTTCGGGTGTGCTGGGGATGATGAATGTGAGGCTGGGACTTTTTCCGGCCGGGACAGCCTATGCGCTGGTCAAGTGGATGGAGTGGGTGAGCAGCTTTATGCAGAAGCTCCCCTTCGCCATGCTCACAGTGGGGAAGCCTAGCCTCATCGGAATCGTGATTTACTATGTGACCCTATCCATAGGCATATGGGCCATAGGAAGGTACCGCGAGGAGGCGGAGAGAGCGGGCAGAAAAGGGGATTTTTGGAAAGGAATTTTCGGAAAGAGTGGACGAGTCGGTAATGGGACGGAGAGCGGGCTGAGGAGGAAAGATGTGGAGGATGGGGAAATGAGATTGATGAAGGTGCTGGTGGCGGTGGCCGGCATAAGTATTGTTTCAATGGTGGTAAAATTCCCCGGATATGGCATGACCTTTTTATCAGTGGGGCAAGGAGATGGAATTGTATATCACAGCCGGCAGACGGTGATTTTTGACTGTGGAAGCAGCAGTGAAAGCGCGGTAGGGAAGTATATCCTTAGCCCTTTTCTCAAGAGAATGGGAGTGAAACTGGTGGATATGGCGGTGGTGTCGCATATGGACAGCGATCATACTTCGGGCATACTTGAAATTCTGGAAAGCATGCCGGTGTATAGGGGTGATTTTGATTTTAGCCTTCGATACAAGGGAAATATCGGTATAAAAAGACTGGTGCTGCCACAGGTGGAAAAAAGATCGGCAGAATACGAGAAAATGGTGACACTGGCCAATGAAAAAGGGGTGGAAGTTTTTTTCATAGAACAGGGAGATGAAATAGGTTTAAGGGGCGCTAAGATGAAATGCCTGTGGCCCAAGGATGCGAAAGAGTCTGCCAACGAGACATCGCTGGTAATGGTGCTTGCGACAGGGAAAAAGGCTTATCTGCTGACCGGAGATGCCACGACTGAAGCTGAGGAGGGGATAGTAAGGAACTACCCGGAAGGTATGAGAGCACTGGCCCGATCCATGGGCTTCAGCCCGACCTATTATATACTGAAGGTGGGCCATCACGGCTCCAAGACCTCCACCGGGGAGACACTGCTTAAATGGGGGGATTTTGACAAGGCGGTTATATCTGTGGGGCATTTTAATACCTACGGCCACCCCAGGCCTGAGATACTGGAGCGGCTCTACGAGGCCGGGATAGAGGTACACAGGACGGATAAAGAGGGGGCGGTGAGGGAGTGAGACAAATATGACCGGTTGACATGTATATGCGAGGCGGGTATAATGTGGCTAATAATACAAAAAATAGGGGGAATTAAAGGCATGAGCAAATCAATTAAAACGCCGACAATTGGAGAAATTTTACAAGAAGAATTTATGGGACCAATGAATATATCTGCCTATAGACTAGCGAAGGATATTCATGTGCCTACATCCAGAATTCAGGATATTTTACACGACAGAAGAAAGATCACTGCAGATACATCCTTGCGGCTTTCAAAGTATTTTGGTGTGTCAGAGAAATATTTTCTTGATATGCAAAACGATATAGATATTCGTATTGCGAAAGAGACTATGCAAAATGAACTTATGAATATAGTGGAATTGAAGATATCGTAGAGGGGAGAGCGCTAACGCAGGTGTAAGTTGATTACTTTTGTGGATAGGTGGAGCGCTCGTTGCTGGCGCCGGAAATATAGTCCATAGAGACATTATAATACTTTGCAGGAATAAGAAGGCTATCTACCGGAATTCTGGTTTTACCGCTCTCATAATCTGAATAAGTTCGCTGACCTACATTTAAAAGGTCAGCGATTTTTTGTTGTGTCAATCTATTATCTTCTCTTTATTACCGCCCTAGAGGAGCCAGAAAGCAAGTCCCGGGCTGTAAAAACCGCCCGGAGGTGGTACAGAGTGGCCGACACGGAAAGCTATTACCGCCTAGAGGAGCCAGCTAGCAAGTCCCGGGCGGTAAAAACCGCCCGGAGCATGAAGACAGAGGCTGACACGGGAAGCTATTACACCCTAGAGGAACCAGTAAGCAAGTCCCGGGCGGTAAAAACCGCCCGGAGCACGAACACTGAGGCTGCCACAGGAAGCTATTACCGCCCAAGAGGAGCCAATAAGCAAGTCCCGGACGGTAAAAAACGCCCGGAGGAGAGACATAGTGGCTGCCACGGGAAGCTATTACTGCCCAAGAGGAGCCAGTAAGCAAGTCCCCGGCGGGAAAAACCGCCCGGAGGTGGTACATAGTGGCTACCACGGGAAATCAAGTTTATATAAAGGTAATTTTTTTATGATTCTACTTTTATTGAATGGGGTATGTATTGTTGCTAAAATATTTATATATTTCTGATTTTGGAGGAAACTATGAAAAAACAAGTTTTGGCAGCATTATTGGTCCTTTCCTTGTGCCTTGCCGGCATAGCAGGGTGCGGAAAGGCACCGACTACTCCGTCTGCGGTGCCGACCGATATAGTTCACATTACACCGAATGCAACGGATACGCCTGCTGTAACTCCGGATAACATTCCGACGACAGGGCCAACAGACACACCTGAGCTGACAAACTCTCCGAGTTTGTCGCCAACGTCATCGGCTACGGCGACGACAGAGCCAACAGATACACCAGTACTGACAAACTCTCCGAGTTTGTCGCCAACGTCATCGCCTACGGCAACGACAGGGCCAACAGACGAACCTGTACTGACAAACTCTCCGAGTTTGTTGCCAACGTCATCGCCTACGGC
>JAZUHR010000280.1:0-6591 GCA_045641825.1 Lachnospiraceae bacterium | reverse complement strand
TAACCTTAACACCTACGATATCGCCTACACACACTGCTCCCAACGGGTGCTTAATGAATTTCTTGTTGGTAATCTGTGAGATATGTACCAGACCGTCCTGATGTACGCCGATATCAACAAATACACCAAAGTCAATAACATTTCTGACTGTTCCCTTAAGAATCATGCCCTCAGTCAGATCTTTCATTTCCAGAACATCGGATCTTAAAATAGGCTTAGGCATCTCATCACGAGGATCGCGTCCCGGCTTTTCAAGCTCCTTAATAATATCATTAAGGGTAAGCTCACCAATTCCGAGATTGGCTGCGAGCGCCTTTTTATCCTTAATGCGACGGCTGATGGAGGAAAGATTGTCTCCTGCTTCTGCCGCAGCTATAGTCTCCTGTTTTTTAACAGTTTCCTTTTTCTCAGGAGCTGCCATCATAGGCTTGCCGGCTTTCGCCATAGCATTGGCAAAGGCTGCACCGAAAGCAGAATTGGTATTGCTTACTCTGATTTCCTTCGGCTTCTGCTCCTTTACTCTACGGTCCTTATTGAGCTGTGCCGCCTCCTTGGCTGCCTTTTCGGCTGCCTTCTGATTACGCGCGGCCAGGAGCTGCTCTTTTCTTAAGTTCTCAATATCCTGAGGCACAAAACCAAGAGTAGCCAGAAGCTCTGTGGTGGCCTTATAGGATTCCGGATGAACTGCAGTGGAATCAAGAGGATTTTTACCATCCATAATACGTAAGAAGCCTGCACACTGCTCGAAAGCCTTAGGTCCAAGCTTGGCTACCTTAAGCAAATCCTCACGAGTTACGAACTTGCCGTTTTCTTCACGGAAAGCAACGATATTTTTGGCAATAACCTTGGAAATACCGGATACATACTCAAGGAGAGCAGGGCTGGCGGTATTAAGATCTACACCTACTTTATTTACACAATCTTCTACCACACCTGCCAGTGTCTCAGACAGCTTCTTCTGATTCATATCATGCTGGTACTGGCCCACTCCAATAGCCTGAGGCTCGATTTTTACAAGCTCAGCCAGTGGATCCTGAAGTCTGCGGGCGATGGATACTGCTGAACGCTGTGCCACATCATAGTCCGGGAATTCTTCAGTAGCCAGCTTACTTGCTGAATATACGGACGCTCCTGCCTCTGATGTGATGACATACTTGGTAGGAACATTCATTTCCTTCAGGAGGTCTACTATGAAAAGTTCGGACTCACGTGAAGCTGTACCGTTACCTACGGAAATCAAAGTAACCTTATGCTTAAGAATAAGTCTCTTCACAATAGCCTTGGATTCATCGATCTTATGCATTCCCGGCAATGTGGCAAAAACAACCGCGGTCTCAAGCACCTTACCGGTAGGATCAACTACAGCCAGCTTACATCCGGTACGGAAGCCCGGGTCCCAGCCCAAAACAGTCTGTCCCACGATAGGTGGCTGCATAAGAAGCTGCTTAAGATTCTCACCAAAAACCTTAATGGCGCCATCTTCAGCCTTCTCTGTAAGCTCATTTCTGATTTCATTCTCAATGGAAGGGGCAATGAGGCGCTTATAAGCGTCACCAATACAATTTTTTAAAGCCTCTTCAGTATTTTCGTTATGTCCCTTTATAATCTGGTGCTCCAGGTAAGTCTGTATGCGCTCTTCAGGTGCTGT
The DNA here is from genome assembly GCA_045641825.1 of Lachnospiraceae bacterium. GTDB lineage: Bacteria > Bacillota > Clostridia > Lachnospirales > Lachnospiraceae > RGIG3528. Next base: position 4,943 of record JAZUHR010000280.1, on the reverse strand, counting down.
AATTTTAACTGTAAGCACCTTCTCGGCTTCACCACGATTAAGAGCTAAGATACGATGTCCAGGAAGGGTAGACACTTTTTCCGAGAAGTTATAATACATCTCGTAAACAGACTCTGCGCCCTCCTCCTTGGCAACAGAAGAAATAATGCCGCTTTCAGAGGTCAGCTTTCTAATTTCTGTACGATATGCAGCCTCATCGGAAATTTTCTCAGCAATAATATCCAAAGCTCCGTTAACGGCATCTGTAGTACTCTTAACTTCTTTCTCCGCATTGACAAAAGCAGCGGCAGCACTCTCCAGGCTTTCTGTCATTTCCTGAGCAAAAATCATATCAGCCAGAGGCTGTAACCCCTTCTCCACAGCAATTGTGGCACGGGTACGGCGCTTAGGTCTGTATGGTCTGTAGAGGTCATCCAGAGCCACCTGGGTCATGGCATCGTTAATCTGCTTCTTAAGCTCATCTGTAAGCTTGCCCTGCTCTTCGATAGATTTTAAGATCTGCTCCTTCTTTTCCACAAGAGCACGTAAATACTTAAGTCTTTCATCCAGATTACGAAGTACCTCATCATTCAATGCTCCGGTAGCCTCTTTACGGTATCTGGCAATAAAGGGGATGGTATTACCCTCATCGATAAGCTTCACAGCCGCATCCACCTGTTCACGGCGAACTCCCAGCTCTATTGTAAGTTGTGCGTTAATGTCCATATTCTATATCCTATTCTTTTTATTATTGGCTTCATCATCCAAAAGTCTGACAAAAATCCACAATATATTGTACCATATTTGTAAAGAAATACAAGCCTTCTGTATCGCGAAGACAGCGTATCTTTATGTTTTTCCGCTAAAAAAATGTGGATTCCAAAAAGGAACCCACAATTAATTACGCTGCATTCTCAGGGTCTTCCCCTCTCTGAACAGCCATAGCCTTATCCATATCTGAACCATCTGCCGTATGCTTTATCTGGGTATGTGTAACACCGCCGGAAACATAGGTCCTGCCGCACTCAGGGCAGGTGTCCGTCTTAAGTGACACGGATACCGATACCAGCTCCGCATCGGGCTTATTGCCCTCCTGAATAGCATTGGCTACATGCTGATGCTCATGAGCCGACACTACTGACGCTGCAGAGGAAGGATCGATGTGGCCCGGGCTCTTGAAGGATACGTCTGCTTCATTGGAGCCATCCACATATTTTCTGTTTTCACAGGTCTCACATTTTTCAATGCCAAGCTGCTTATCCAAGCGTTCCTGCGCTTCACTCTTCTCTTCTTCAAAAGGCTTAAAACCATTGATATTATCGGCATTTCTGCTACTGCCGGCCTTCATCATATCAAAAGTACGATTTCTGTCTTCATCCATCTGAGCCGGAGTCTTTTTTACTCTCTCCGTGTCCTCATTGCCGAAGGTTTTGGGCACAGCCTTAACGGGCTCTACAGCGCCCGGATTGACATTCGCATTTATTCTGTTGTCAGCGGCTGCTCTGGTATAGACAGAACCTGTATATACCGCACCGTAAGCAGAAGTAGCTCCAATCATTTTGCTTACCCTTTCAAAAATCACAAAGTATCCCTACTATTTGCTTCATTGTAGCACCAAACAATACCTCTCTCAAGCGTAATCGTAAGATTTAATTCTTTTTTTATTCTCTTTTCCCCGGGGCCTTCTGCAGAAATCTACGCAAAAAAAGGCTAAACGGCAGAAAAACACTGTCATTTAGCCTAAATCTCAATATGAATAAAACTTATCTGGTAAGCTTGGAAATAAGGGAAACAAGCTTAACATCAGGCTGCTTCTCCATTTCAAGAGCTTCAATAATGTCAAAGTCTACAAACTTGCCGTTCTTATGGGCTACTACTCTGTTGGACTTGCCTTCAATAAGAAGCTCTGCTGCCATAGAACCCATAGCACTTGCATATACACGATCCATAGCTGTAGGGCTGCCACCACGCTGAATATGTCCAATAACAGTAGCTCTGGCCTCGATACCTGTAGCCTCCTGAATCTTCTTTGACATTGCATCAGAACCACCGATACCTTCTGCATTTACAATAATGTGGTGCTTTTTACCGATAGCCTTTCTCGCAAGAATAGCATTGATAATACGCTCTTCATCATAGTTCATAAGCTCAGGAAGGAGAATCTCCTCGGCACCTGTAGCAATACCACTCCAAAGAGCGATGTAGCCTGCACGACGTCCCATTACCTCGATAATGGATACTCTCTCATGGGATGTGGATGTATCTCTGATCTTATCGATAGCTTCCATAGCTGTATTTACTGCTGTATCAAAGCCGATTGTATAATCTGTACATGCGATGTCAAGATCGATAGTACCCGGAACACCGATGGTGTTAATGCCACGAAGAGCCAGCTGGCGAGCGCCCTGGAAGGAGCCGTCACCACCAATAACAACGATACCATCGATACCATGCTTTCTGCAGATCTCAGCACCCTTGTCCTGTCCCTCAGGAGTCATAAATTCCTTACATCTTGCTGTGAAAAGCTTGGTACCGCCACGATTAATAATATCTGCAACATCCTTGGCGTCCATATCGTAGATATCTTCTTCCAAAAGGCCTGAGTAACCTCTGTTAATTCCCTTAACCTTTAATCCATTGGCAAGACCTGTTCTTACTACTGCACGAATGGCAGCATTCATTCCGGGTGCGTCACCGCCTGATGTAAGTACGCCGATTGTTTTTACTTTGCTCATAACCTTATCTCCTTTATATCGTTTAGCAGGCGATTATGCCTGTGATTAGCTTTCATACAAGGGCAAATTTCCACAAAACTTATAACTATAACGTTTTCGAAATTGCAAAATCACCCTAATAAAAACCACAGCAAAGATTTTAGAACAAATTCGTTTTTTTGTAAAGGAAAATCACATAATTTTTACATATAAAAATAACCAAAAATGCTGTAAAATAAAGGCTTTTCGGTGTAAGTGCTTACACCGAAAGCCTTCTTGAAATTACATTATTTACACCGTTATTTTAACAGAATCCGTCCCATACTTTTCTCGTAACTTTTCCACAAATTCTGTGGTAATTGCCACTCCCATGCTTCTCGGATACTCCTTCACGGACTTTTCTTTAGCCAGATATATTTTAACAATATTCTTTCCATCCGACTCTCTTATCATGGTCTCCAGTTCATTTACCGAAAGCTTATAGGCCTCCATATCCGGGAAGCTGATCCAGAGCTTTCTGGGCACTTCGCTGAGTCTCATAAAACTATCGGCAATCACCTTAACGCCTCTGTCATCAAAGGATGCCTTGCCCTTGACCAGCAACTTCTCATCCTCCTTCAGAAAATCCTTGTTTTTATCAAAAACCCTTGAAAAACAAATGATTTCACAGGTGCCGTACATATCTTCCAGTGTCAGGAATGCCATAGTCTGATTTGTCTTGGTAAGCTTGCGGTTAACAGCTGTAACCAGTCCTCCCAGTACTACCTCCTGACCGTCCTGAAGGCTCTGTCTTTCCTTGTCATTCTGCTCTTCCTCGTCGTCTATACGGAAGTCCTGCGTGGTACAGTTGGTGTGCTTTTTGAGAACCTCGGCATACTGTTCCAAAGGATGGCCGGAAACGTATAAATCCAGCACTTCCTTTTCCATCTGGAGGATTTCGTCCTTCGAATACTCTCCCACATCCGGCAAAGGTGTCTCATATTCCGCCTTTTCATCAGGTGACATCAGGTCAAAAAAGGACATCTGGCCGGTAATCGAGCGCTTATTGTCGCTGGCAATATCGTCCACGATTACCTGATACACCTGCATAAGCTGCTTTCTGGTGCCTGGTATCGAAGCAAAAGCACCGGCCTTTATCAGATTTTCGTATGTTCTTTTATTGCAGCCGGTGAAGGCTACTCTTTTGGCAAAATCCTTAAAGGAAAGGAATTTTCCCCCTTCCTTTCTCTCCTGCTTCACGCCTTCGATGACCTGACGGCCAACTCCCTTGATGGCAGAAAGACCATAGCGTATGGAATTACCGGAAACAGTAAAGCCCACATCGCTCTCGTTTACATCAGGCGGCAAAATCTGCACTCCCATTTTTCTGCAGGAATACATATATTCTGTGACCTTGCTGGTATTGTCCATAATAGAGGTCATAAGAGCCGCCATATACTCTACAGGATAATAGTACTTAAGGTATGCAGTCTGGTATGATACCACCGCATAGCAGGCAGCGTGAGCCTTATTAAAGGCGTATTTCGCAAAGTCCGTCATTTCGTCATAGATGTGATTGGCAACCTCCGGCGAAATCCCCTTTGCCACACAGCCCGGAACATTTTCCTCAGCATTGCCGTTAACGAAATTCTCTCTTTCCTTGGCCATAACGTCGGCCTTCTTCTTGGCCATGGCTCTTCTAACCAGGTCGGATCGTCCATAGGAATAGCCTGCCAAGTCACGCACTATCTGCATTACCTGCTCCTGATAAACAATACAGCCGTAGGTAGTCTCCAGAATGGGACGCAGTTCAGGGCATTCGTAGGAAATGGCAGACTGGTCTTTTTTACCCTCGATATACCTGGGTATAAAATCCATAGGTCCCGGGCGGTAGAGGGAAATTCCCGCTATAACATCCTCGATGGATGAAGGCTTCAGGTCCTTCATGAAGGAGGTCATGCCCGCAGACTCCAGCTGGAATACTCCATCCGTTTTGGCCTGAGAAATCATGTCAAAAATATTTTTATCGTCGTAATCAATTTCCTTAATGGAAAAAGGCTTGTCCCCCGGCTTTTTCCCGGCATTAATGAACTTCTCTGTGTCCTTGATTACGGTGAGGGTACGAAGCCCCAGAAAGTCCATTTTGAGAAGACCCAGATGCTCACACTCCGTCATATTGTACTGAGTGGTAACAGAACCGTCGGCACCACAGGAAAGTGGCACATAGTCCATAACCGGAGCATTTGAAATAATAACACCGGCTGCATGCAT
>JAZUHR010000279.1:0-5258 GCA_045641825.1 Lachnospiraceae bacterium | reverse complement strand
CAGTGACCATCAAGTGTCCTCAGTGCGGTAAGGAAATGCACAGAGTACCTGAGGTTATCGACTGCTGGTTCGACTCCGGTGCTATGCCTTTTGCTCAGCATCATTACCCATTTGAGAATAAAGCAGTATTCGAGCAGCAGTTCCCGGCCAAGTTCATTTCCGAGGCTGTTGACCAGACCAGAGGATGGTTCTACTCATTGCTTGCAGAGTCTACCCTGCTTTTCAACAAGGCTCCTTATGAGAATGTTATCGTGCTCGGTCACGTTCTGGGTGCTCAGGGCAACAAGATGAGTAAGTCCAAGGGTAACGCCGTAGATCCTTTGGATGCCCTGGAGACCTATGGTGGAGATGCTATCAGATGGTTCTTCTACACAGCCTGCGCACCTTGGATTCCAAAGCGTTTCGACGGCTCCGTAGTAAAGGAAGGCCAGAGCAAGTTCCTGGGCACTTTCTGGAATACCTACGCATTCTTTGTACTTTATGCAAATATCGATAATTTCGATGCTACCAAGTACACACTTGAATATGACAAACTTCCTGTAATGGATAAATGGATGCTCAGTAAGGTAGCTTCCACCGTAAAGGCAGTAGACGAAAATCTGTCCAAGTACGCTATTCCTGAGGCTGCAAGAGCACTGGAAGATGTAGTAGATGAGATGAGTAACTGGTATGTTCGTCGCGGTCGTGAGAGATTCTGGGCAAAGGGTATGGAGCAGGACAAGATCAATGCTTACATGACTCTTTATACAGCACTTGTTACACTTGCCAAGGCGGCAGCGCCGATGATTCCTTTCATGAGCGAGAACATCTACAGAAATCTTGTTTGCTCCATTGATGCCACAGCACCTGAGTCTGTACATCTTTGCTCCTTCCCTGAGGTTCACGAGGAGTGGATTGACAAGAAGTTGGAAAGCGATATGGACGAAGTACTCCAGATCGTAGTTCTGGGCCGTGCTTGCCGTAACACCGGCAATATGAAGCAGCGTCAGCCTCTGGCTACCATGTATGTTAAGGCTGAGAAGGAACTCCCTGAATTTTTCAAGGAAATCGTCGCTGATGAACTGAACGTTAAAAATGTTGAATTTACCGATGATGTAAGAAACTTTACATCTTATACTTTCAAGCCGCAGCTCAAGACTCTGGGACGTCGTTTCGGCGCCAGACTCAATGCTCTGAAGGAAGTACTTGCTACTCTGGATGGCAATGCTGCTATGGATTCCCTGAACGCTTCCGGTAAGGTAACAGTTACAGTGGAAGGCGCAGAGGAAGAGCTGGAGACAGCAGACCTGCTTATAGATATGAGCCAGAAAGAGGGCTTCGTATCCAATTCCGATCGTGGTATTACTGTAGTTATTGATACAAATCTGACCCCTGAACTTATTGAGGAAGGCTTCGTACGTGAGATTATCTCCAAGGTACAGCAGATGAGAAAGTCCTCAGGCTTCGAGGTTATGGACAGAATTAAGCTTTATGTTTCCGGCAATGCCAGAGTAGAAGAACTGGCAGCAAAGAATGCCGCAGAGATTTCGGGCGTAGTTCTGGCAGACGCAGTAATTACCGGCACAGAAGGACCTGATGCCAAGAACTGGAATCTCAACGGCGAGGACGTAATGCTTGCTGTAGAGAAACAGTAATAACAATTGTAAAAGGAATTACTAAAGGAGTTTTGGATGGAGATCACAAAAGAAGAGCTTAAAAAATCAATAGCATACAACATGCGTATGCTCTACCGCAAAGACATTGAGGAGGCAACCCCTCAGCAGGCTTATCAGGCGCTTTCATATGCCCTGAAGGACTACATCGTGGATATGTGGATGAATACACATAAGACATACGAGAAGGAAGATGCCAAGACAGTTTACTACCTGTCCATGGAGTTCCTTATGGGTAGAGCACTGGGCAACAACATTTTGAACATGCGTGCGGAAAAGGTAGTTAAGGAGACTCTGGATGAACTGGGCTTCGACCTGGCCAACATCGAGGATCAGGAGCCGGATCCCGCTCTCGGTAACGGAGGTCTGGGCAGACTTGCGGCCTGCTTCCTGGATTCCCTGTCTACACTGGGGTATCCTGCATACGGCTGCGGTATCCGCTATAAGTACGGTATGTTCAAGCAGGCTATTAAGGACGGTTATCAGGTAGAAAAGCCTGACAACTGGCTTAAAGACGGCTATCCTTTTGAGATTAAGAGATCAGAATATACAAAGGAAATCAAATTCGGCGGTTATGTAAAAATGACACCGGGAGCTGATGGACGCGATCATTTTTCTCAGGAAAACTATATTGCAGTAAAGGCTGTGCCATATGATATGCCTATCGTGGGCTATGACAACGGCATTGTAAATACTCTTCGTATCTGGGACGCTGAGGCCGTAAATGACTTCAACCTGGATTCCTTTGACAAGGGTGATTACCAGAGAGCGGTAGAGCAGGAAAATCTGGCCCGTACCATTACAGAGGTCCTTTATCCCAACGACAATCACTATGCCGGCAAGGAACTGAGACTGAAGCAGCAGTACTTCTTCGTATCCGCAAGCATTCAGTGTGCAGTAGCCAAATACATGGAAAAGCATGACGATGTCAGACGCCTTTACGAGAAGGTTTGCTTCCAGTTAAACGACACACATCCTACAGTAACTGTAGCAGAACTTATGCGTATCCTCCTGGATGATTACAATCTCACCTGGGATGAAGCATGGGACGTAGTGACCAAGTGCTGTGCATACACCAATCATACCATCATGAGCGAGGCTCTTGAGAAATGGCCTATCGAGCTTTTCTCCAAACTCCTTCCTCGTGTTTACATGATTATCGAAGAGATTAACCGCCGTTTTGTAAATCTTATCAACGAGAAGTACAACGGCGACCAGAATAAGGTTCGTTCCATGGCTGTCCTTTATGACGGACAGGTACGTATGGCAAATCTGGCTATCGTAGCAGGTTTCTCTGTAAACGGCGTGGCCAGACTTCATACAGAAATTCTGAAAAAAGAGCAGTTGAAGGACTTCTACGAGTTGTGGCCTGAGAAATTCAACAATAAGACTAACGGTATTACACAGAGAAGATTCCTGCTTCACGGCAATCCGGCTCTGGCTGCCTGGGTTACGGAAAAGATTGGAACAGGTTGGATTACAGACCTGTCCAAACTTTCAGAACTTAAGAAGTATGCCGATGATGATGAAGAACTTATCACACTGGCGGATATCAAATATCAGAACAAACTGAGACTGGCCGCTTACATCAAGGAGCATAACGGAATCGACGTAAATCCCGACTCCATCTTCGATGTGCAGGTAAAGCGACTCCATGAGTACAAGAGACAGCTTCTTAATATCCTCCATGTTATGTACCTTTACAATGAACTCAAGGCAAATCCTTACATGGAGATTCAGCCTCGTACCTTCATCTTCGGTGCCAAGGCTTCCGCAGGTTACCGCAGAGCAAAGGCTATCATCAAACTTATCAACAACGTGGCAGATGTTGTAAATAACGATACTTCCATTCAGGGCAAGATTAAGGTTGTTTTCATCGAGAATTACCGTGTATCCAATGCAGAGACTATTTTTGCAGCATCTGAAGTATCAGAGCAGATTTCCACTGCTTCCAAGGAGGCTTCCGGTACAGGTAACATGAAGTTCATGTTAAACGGTGCAATCACACTGGGTACTATGGATGGTGCCAATGTAGAAATCGTGGAAGAGGCAGGAGCAGAAAATGCTGTAATCTTCGGCCTTTCTGCTGATGAAGTTATCGCTTACGAGCATAATTCACAGTATCGTCCTCGTGATATCTATGAGTCCGATATGCGTGTAAGACGCGTGGTAGACCAGCTTATCGACGGCAGTTACACTCAGGAAGATCCTAATCTTTTCAGAGAACTGTACGACATGCTGTTAAGCAAGGATGAGTACTTTATCCTGAAGGATTTCGCTTCCTACGCAGAGGCTCAGAAGAGAATCGATGAGAAGTATAAAGACCGTCGTGCTTGGAACAAGTCAGCTCTTATCAATATCGCTTCCGCAGGTAAGTTCTCTTCAGACCGTACCATCGAGGAATACGTAGATGACATCTGGCACCTGACCAAGGTTAAGGTAAAATAATAAAAAGTCGTGTAAAAGTTTTCGGGTTTTTACATGTTTTTAAAAAAGGTTTCGTGATAAAATATGGACATAAAGCAGGAAGAAGCGGATACAAGTAAGCTCAGAGTATGCAAAAAATGCCTTATTCTGGAAGGGAATGAAGAGGCGGTTATTCGGTCGGTGACAGAGTACCTGGCCCGTATAAAGCCCGAGGATAAGGTAAGCGAGGAGGAGTACGAGAGAAGACTTGCCATATGCCGCGCCTGCGACAGCCAATTTCATGGTACTTGTAACAAATGCGGCTGCTACTGCGACCTTAGGGCTGCAGTAAAGCAGGGGCATTGCCCGAAGGGGGCTAAATATTTTTAGGGGTGTACCCAAAAGGAGAAGACCAAAATGAGAATGAACAACATTCCAAAGGTAAAAATCGGTATTGTAGCAGTATCACGTGACTGCTTCCCTGAGAGTCTGTCCGTTAACAGACGTAAAGCTCTGGTGGAAGCATACAAAAAGAATTACGATGAGACAGACATCTATGAGTGTCCTGTTTGTATCGTAGAGAGTGAGATCCACATGGTTCAGGCTCTCGAAGATGTAAAGGCAGCAGGCTGTAACGCTCTTTGCGTTTACCTGGGTAATTTCGGACCTGAGATTTCCGAGACACTTCTTGCAAAGCATTTCGACGGACCTAAGATGTTCATCGCAGCAGCAGAAGAGTCACAGGGCGACCTTCAGGATGGCAGAGGCGATGCTTACTGCGGTATGCTGAATGCCAGCTACAACTTGAAGCTTCGTTCCGTAAAGAAGACATATATCCCTGAGTACCCTGTAGGTGATGCAGAGGATTGTGCCAAGATGATTAACGAGTTCGTGCCTATCGCACGTGCGGTAGTGGCTCTTTCCGACTTAAAGATTATTTCCTTCGGTCCAAGACCTCTCAACTTCCTTGCTTGTAACGCTCCTATTCAGCAGCTTTACAATCTGGGTGTAGAGATCGAGGAAAATTCCGAGCTGGATCTTTTCGAGAGTTTCAATAAGCATGCAGGCGATGCTCGTATTCCAGAAGTTGTTGCTGATATGGCAGCTGAACTTGGCGCTGGAAACAAGAAGCCAGAAGTTCTTGAGAAGTTAGCTCAGTACGAACTTACATTACTTGACTGGGTTGAGGCTCACAAGGGA
>JAZUHR010000278.1:0-7192 GCA_045641825.1 Lachnospiraceae bacterium | reverse complement strand
TATATAAGAAGAAAGCAGCTGCAGGGAGGGATGCATGCCTGATAGATAGGAATTGCCGAAATTGATTACTGAGTAGTCAGGAAAGGCATCCATAAGCATTTGTGAGGAAAGTCCGAAAGACGCGGAAGAGCCTGCTACTATGATGATTCTTTTCCCAGGGGTATTCTGAAGGCGCAGGAATTTATCCGCCAATGCTGTGTCAAAAGAATCCGTGAAACGATGGGGTAAAGTAGCGATTACGCGGAGATTTTTGAAATTGGGGCAATTATTTACAGCTTTGGAGGAGAGGGATTCCATGGTCTGAGGCAGGAAAATAGTGGTAAAATCAGGACAATTGCTGATAGTGCCGCTATCAAGTTTTCTCATGCCGACCGGGAAAATTACGGTAGTAAGTCCCTCTATGCCGGTAAAAGCCTCGGAACGAATATCGGTGACAGGTACCCCATTGATAAAAGGCGGAATAGCTACAACCCCGTCGGTAGGACTGCCTGTGTATTTGGTAATGAGGTATCTGGAATTTATAATTTTTCCGGTAAAATCCTTGGCATCGGCATAAGGATAGCACTGGGGATAAAGAATGAGGTCTTCGTTTCCCAGAGTGACCATGGAGCCGAAAGCATAGTAGTTACCGCTGTAGTCGGCCGCGGTGTTATAGCCCACTTGGCTGGAAGCGCCGTTTTTGATGGCAGCCACATCTCCCGGAGGAAGAGTTATGATGGTGCCGGGAGCCAGATTTTCATAGCCGGTTAGGATACGCTCCTCGCCATTTTCAACGATAATAACATTAAAATCTGTGCGTGGAGGAGCAGGAATTTCCTCGATTTCCACGTTGATTGTATAGTTATCGTGGATAGTCATATGGATGGTGTTGTCGTCAGGAAGCTGCTGATATATATCATTTATTCGGACAGATTTGAGTCTGAAGCCATCGGCCGGGAAAATTGTCACGGAAAACTCGGTCCCGTCCTTTAAACCATGTGCGCTGCTTACTTCTGTTGTACCACTACCTGTAATATCTACATCCACATGGAAGTACCTGGCAAGTTGTACATAGAGGGTGCAGGAGGTGTACACGGGTCCGAAGGAAACCGTATCATTGAAAACGGTATATTTATCGGACTCGGCGACATAGTGGTCTGAGTCAGGATGTACATAGAAAGTAACCTCGTCTCCGGGAGTTATGGATACAGGGTTATTTCCAAGGATCTCCATGCCTTCCACAGGTTGTAAAGCGACAAAAACCATACCGGGGTCTTCACTTCCGGTATGGTTCTCATTTTGGTTTAATATAAATTCTTTGCCAATGCCAAAAATGGCAATAACTGCCATAACAACTGCGATGAAAATAAAGGGCTTCTTACTCATATAGCTAAAACGTCAGGTATCAATATAGGCTTTTACGTGGATACCGTCCTCCAAATATTCTTCCGAGATAATCTGACCGTTACGTCTGATTTTCTGTATTTCTCCTGCCTCGGTAAAGGCGAAAACGCGCTCGATGTACTTACGCTTGGAACGAATTATATCATCAAGTGCCGTTGCAAGAGCATCAAGACCGCTGCCATCCTTGGCAGATGTTTTGATAACTATATCTGCACGGGGGTCGGAGAACTTATTTTCAGCCTGAGCCGGATTTTCCATAGTGACATCCCACTTGTTGAAAACAGTAATGAAGGTCTGACCTGATATGCCGAGGCTGTGGAGAGTATCGTAAGTGACTTCCATATGCTTCTCGTAATCCGGATTGGAGGAATCCACTACCTGAATGACAATATCCGAATATTTAGCTTCTTCCAGGGTGGATTTGAAGGCCTCGATAAGATGATGAGGAAGCTTTCTAACGAATCCGACTGTGTCTGTAAGGAGCATGGACTGACCGCTGGGGAGTTTTAACTCTCTGGTAGTAGGATCAAGTGTGGCGAAAAGTTTGTTTTCCTCCAAAACACCGGCTCCTGTCATTTTATTCAGCAGAGTAGACTTGCCCGCATTGGTGTAGCCCACAATAGCAGCAATAGGAATGCCGGCCTTGGTACGGGCGGCGCGGGTCACATCACGGGAACGAACCACATCCTCCAGATTGGAACGAAGTTCTGAAATTCGGTCTCTGATGAGACGACGGTCGATCTCCAGTTTTTTCTCACCGGGACCTCTTGTGCCTATACCACCGCCCAGTCTGGACAGTTCGGAACGGGAGCCGATGAGGTGAGACTGACGGTATTTTAACTGGGCCAGTTCTACCTGAATTTTTCCCTCTCGGGTCACAGCATGCTGAGCGAAAATATCCAGAATGACCTGAGTCCTGTCGCATACCTTGATGTCTAAAGCATCGGAAAGATTACTGAGCTGTGCGGGTGTAAGTTCGTCGTCACAGACAATGCCTGTGGCATCCAGTTCCGCTATCAACTGAGCCAGTTCCTCTACCTTGCCCTTACCGAAATAAGTGGTGCGGTCCGGTGCTTCTCTGTTTTGTACGAGAGTACCAACGGTAGTGGCACCTGCCGTACGAACCAGTTCCTTTAATTCTTCCAGCGATTCATAAGTATCGTCGTGTACAAGTTCGCCGTTTTTATAGGTGTCACCCTCTGAAACAGCAATTAATATAAAACGTTCTTCAATTTCTTTTAATTCTATCAAATATATCCCCCCTTTGGTAGTGGGTAATGAAAAATAATGGGTGTGTTTTGGGAAAAATCAGCTCATTTGTGCCATGTAAAGGTCATAATACTGGCCTTTTTTCGCCAGAAGTTCTTCATGAGTGCCGGCTTCGGCGATATGTCCGTCATTTACCACGAAAATACGGCTGGCATTCTTGATGGTGGACAGGCGATGAGCAATAACAAATGATGTACGCTCCTTCAAAAGAGCAGCGATGCCGTCCTGTACCAAGCGTTCTGTCTGAGTATCTATGGAAGATGTGGCCTCATCCAGAATAAGAATTCGTGGGGCTGACAGCATGGTGCGGGCGAAAGCGATAAGCTGACGTTCACCTGCCGAAAGGCCTGCGCCACGTTCTTTGAGTTCCGTATCATAACCTTTTTCCAACTTCATAATAAAGTCGTGGGCATGTACAGACTTGGCAGCGGCTTCGATTTCCTCGTCCGTGGCATCCAGTTTTCCATAGCGGATATTATCGCGGATGGTCCCCGTGAAAAGGAAGTTGTCCTGAGTCATGACACCCATCTGGGCACGCAGTGATTCGATGGTAACATCTGTCAGATTATAGCCGTCAATGGTGATACTTCCCTGTTGAATATCATAAAACCTGGAGACCAGATTTACAATAGTAGATTTTCCTGCACCCGTAGGACCTACAAGAGCAATGGTTTCACCGGGGTCTACATGGAAGGTAACATTGTCCAGCACGCCTTTTTTATCATCATAGGAAAAAGAAACCTTGGTGAAATCTACGGAACCCTTAACGTCAGGAAGTTCAACGGCTCCGGGGCGGTCTGCAACTTCCGGAGCCATATCCAGAAGTTCAAAAATACGATTGGCGCCGGCAATATTTCTTACAATCTGATTATAGAGATTACCCAGCTGCTGAATAGGCTGCCACATCATGCTGGCATAAGTGGTATAAGCCACCAGAGTACCTACGTTGGCTTCCTTGAAACCCAGATATTTTACTGCGGTATAATACATGCAGGCTGTAGCCAGGGCGGAGCAGATGTTGATAACACCGAAGAAAGCATCATTGATACGTACGGCATTTCTGAAGGAATTGCGGCTTTCGTTGACCATTTCATAGAAAATGTCGCGAGTCTCCTCTTCAGCGGCAAAACTCTGAGTGATGCGGATACCGGCAACATCTTCATGAATGGCACCGGAAAGGTTACTTGATTTTTTCTTGTGTATTCCCCATAACTTGTGGCATTTGTTCTCAATATAGGTGAGACCCAAAGCCAGGGCGGGGAAGGTAATAAGGGTGGCCAGAGCCAGCTGCCAGTTTTTTACGAGGATAATGACCATAACGGAAGCCAGGGTCAAAAACTGAGGCAACAAAGTGGTAACTACCGAAGACAGTACGTCCTTAAGGGAATTAACGTCCTCGATGATACGGTTCAGAATTTTTCCCGCAGGAAGACTGTCGAAAAACTTAAGTCCCAGTGTCTGCAGGTGGATGTAAAGGTCTGACCTGAGTCTGACTACCAGTTTGTTGGACATAACAGACATGAGATACATTCTGAGTTTGACCAGAACGAAGGAAACAGCATTAAGTACTACACCCAAAATGACTATGAACATAAGACCTTTCATGTCACGTTCTGCTATGTTTACATTGATTGCATGCTCTATAAGGAGCGGATTTACCAGGGAAATGATGATGGAAAAAGCCATAATCACCAGCACCGGTATGATATAAGTTTTATACTCGAATAATAATTTTAAGAGCCGGGCGAGAGTTTTGCTGTTGGAGACCTGAGCATCCTTCTCGTCGGCACGGATAGCGTTTACTGCCATGAATTAGGCCTCCTTTTCGGTGACATCGTCAGAGGATAATCCCATCTGAGTCACGTATGTTTCATAATATAAGCCGCGTAAAGACAAAAGTTCATCGTGAGTACCCCGTTCTTTAATGGCACCGTCGGAGAGTACGATGATTTCGTCAGCATGACGAACGGCTGAAATTCTGTGTCCGATAATAATTTTCGTACATTTAACATCGGAAATAACTGCCTGGATTTCCTGTTCGGTCTCGGTATCCAGAGCTGATGTGGAGTCGTCCAGTACCAGAACAGGTGCCTTTTTGGCCAGCGCACGGGCTATGGAAATTCTCTGTTTCTGACCGCCGGACAGACCTACGCCACGTTCGCCGATTACAGTATCTCCCTGATGCTCCAGGTGGTCGACAAAGCCTGTAGCGGATGCTTTTTTTAGGGCAGCCTTAACATCTTCCTGACTCAAAGTCTTTCTAAGACCGAATTTTACATTGGCTTCAACAGTATCAGAGAAAAGGAATACATCCTGAGATACTTGTGAAATTGATGAGCGAAGCTGGCTCAGAGACAAGTCCTTAATATCTGTACCGTCCAGTCTGATACAGCCGCTTTCCGGATCGTAAAATCTGAAAAGCATGGTGATGAGACTGGTTTTACCGGAGCCTGTAGCACCCATTACACCAAGGGTTTTGCCTTCGGGAAGGTCAAAAGAGATGTTTTTCAGGATTTCCTTTTCGCCTACGGAGAAGGATACGTTATCGAAAACGATATGACCCTTTACCTCAGGCAAAATGACAGGAGCGGAGGGATTCTTGATAACCGGCTCCACAACTGCGATTTTTTTGATTTTTTTCCAACTGGCAAAAGTGGAAGCGAACTCGTTGGCGCACCATGCGATGTCGGTAAGTGGCCAGTTCAGCATACTGCAATAAGCGATAAATGCTGTCAGAGTACCCAGTTCCATACTGCCGTCCATAACCATTTTGCCACCAAGAATAATGGTGGAAAGCGGCATAAGACTTACTATAAAGGAGAAAAGCGGCTGGTACTTAATCATGGTCTTGGCCTGCTTCATATTAAGCTCATAGTAGGTATGATTGTGCTCTAAAAAGCGCTTAATCTCAAATTTTTCACGGGCAAAAGCCTTAACGGTGCGGACACCTGCGATATCTTCTTCGGCAATGGTATTAAGCTTGGCATTTTCTTCACTGATGTCGGAGTAAACCTTATCCAGTTTTTTCTCCAGGAAAAATGCCATGAAAACGCATAAAGGAATGAAGACCGTCGGCAGGATGGCCAACAGTGGATTCAGCGTGTACATGTGGTACAGTACAAGAGCCATAGTCATTATCATCTCTGCAAAAAGCATGGCGATAAAGCCTACACCACCCCAGACTACGTCACAATCGTTCTTGATACGGGCCATGAGTTCACCTGTGCTGGTCTTGTCAAAATAAGAAAGACTCAGAGACTGAACGTGGTTAAAAAGATCGCGACGAATGTCATTGGCAATATCGCAGCCTGTCATATCAAAGACGAATTCTTTAAAATATTGGGTAAGTGCGGTAATCACACCGATAATAACAATAGAAATGAGTAGTCCCGGCAGGGCCTCCAAGAGACCTGCGACAATTACATCATCTACTATGTCCTTGTAGATAAGCGGCAAACGATTGTCCAGCACTACCGTAGTAATAAGACAGGCAGTGCCTATTAAATACCTGTACCAGTATTTAATCATATATGCCGGTAATTTTTTCATGGTAAAAACCCCCTTGTTACAATTAAAACTTTCAGTTGGTCTTAAATTTTGTGGCGCTCCGGATATTAAATTGGTACTAAATGGGCAAAAAAATACCAAGGATACGCCTAAGCTTCCTCGGTCGAAATTCCTATAGACGTCATAAATATGACAGAATTAGAATAAAGATACCGAGGTAAAGATATTCATTTCGGAAACTCGAACTCTTAAAATCATGACTTTTACCTCGCTTTCGTAATATTTGTGAAAAACTCGCAGCCGTTCGAAGAACTGTGACTTCAACACCTTTATAGAAATAGCATTATTTCATTTATAAGTCAAGTAAAAAATTAAAATAATTGTGACTTTACGCTTTTTTCAGAAAAAAGGCCGCCATTGAAAAAGTAAGGGGTAAATGATATCATTGACTATAGAGGAGTTCGTAGTTTTTCACTGCGTTCAAAAAAGGAGAGAAATGGACGCTAAGCCATGATAATTCACGCTGTCGCGTGAAGGCTTAGCTTTTCAAACCCCTTTCGGGGTTCTCCATTTTTTCACTTCGTTCAAAAAAGGAGATGGAATGATAAAAAAGATAAGAACAAGCATAATATTATCACTGGCTATGATGCTTTTACTAGTGACTGCCTGCGGCGCCAGAGGAAAAAGTGAGAAGGAACTTGTGAAGGACTTTAATAAGCATATTTCCTTTGATTTTGACCTTTTGGAGGATGTAGGTAAGACCAATATGAATGCCTACAGCGTTAGCATACCTACCGATCAAAGCACAGATTATTATCTGCCCAAATATTCAGACGAGTACAACAAAGGCCAGATGGCCGGGCGCTATATCTGCTATTCTGTAACAGCATATCCAGCCTACACTTCGGGTGGACACTTTGTTACCATGATTTACTGCTCTGATCCATCTGTGGACTTCTTCGGAGTCAACCTGAATTTCTCCATGGACAATATCGAGTCTGCTTTTAAGGATGCAGGCTATAAGCCGGAGTCT
>JAZUHR010000277.1:0-2951 GCA_045641825.1 Lachnospiraceae bacterium | reverse complement strand
AAATTCCGCCCGGGAGTGTATTTGAGCTACTACCACAGCTTGCGCTATGGAAATTTGGCTATCAAAAAACCTGCCACAGTCTTCTGAACCTATGGCAGGAGTTTTATTCATCAACTCTTAAAATGTAGTTCCTTCAAGCCTTCCACCTCGTCACAAATAGGCTTTTGAGCGCAGGTGTGGCAGTCCATTTTGAGGTCTTTAAGTGCGTGATCTATAGTCTTCGTTATTTCCTCCTGGTGCTTTTGGAATGCCTGAAGCGCCTTGTAATCTGCGGCAGGATCCGTAATAAATATAATCTTTACCGCTTTTACCCAGGGGAGCTTGTGATATTCTTTGAGATACAGCTGACCTATATCAGAAAAGCTTATTCCCTGCTTCACCGCCTGCTTTGATACTCTCACAGGCTCTCTGCCTGCTCCCGAGGATACACGCACCATATAGCCTTTTGCATTCACATGGAAGCGGACATACTCCGTTTTTCTGATGGAATTATACATCCTGTCGCCGGTGCCCAGCAGCTCATCGTCCACCAGCACTACCGCTATTCTGGCATAAGATTCGTCCTTCTTTATCTCATGAAGGTCCGGGCCATAGAGCATAATCTCATCCTGATTTATAAGCTCTGTATTATCCGTAGCGCAGGTGACTCCCACCGCCGGCAAAGTACCACCGCCCAGCTCGTAGGCCATGTCGGAGCGCATAATAATTTCACGTTCGTCGGCAGCCGCCCAGGAAGACCCCGCTGCCGAAAGAGAAATTCCGGCAACCGGCAATACGCCTTCCAGTTTTTTTATTTCATTATCGTAAAGTCGCATCAGATTTTACGTTCCTTTTTCTTTCTGTTCTCGTAATGTTTCATGAAAAGCGGCTTAAGCTTAGTCATCATTTTCATGTCCAGATTGAAGAAATATACCAGAAAAGTCAGGATAAAAAAAGCCAGAATCACGATTGCCACAATCAATAAAACCTTAAGAAAAATCCCCATTACGCCATTCCTTTCTGGCGAGCATACTCGGCTGCGCCGAGAGCCCCCATAAGCTGAGGATCGATAGGAAGCTCGATTACCTTAAGCTTCAGAACCTGCTCGATAGCAGCCTTCAATCCATCATTCTTAGCACAGCCACCGGTCAAAGTAATCTTATCCACAGCACCGGCCTTTTTGCTCATAACGAAGCATCTCTTGGCTACGGAAAGCTCAATGCCCGCAGCAATCTCATCCATAGCCTTGCCCTCTCCTACCAGAGAGATAACCTCAGACTCAGCGAAAACAGTGCACTGAGAAGTAATCGGGATTACGTTCTTGGCCTTCAGAGACAGCTTGGAAAAGTCGGAAAGACTCATCTCAAATGCTCTTGCCATAGCCTCAAAGAAACGACCTGTACCGGCCGCACACTTATCGTTCATGGCAAAATTCAGTACTGTACCGTCTGTATCTACAGCGATACCCTTAACGTCCTGTCCGCCGATATCGATAATCGCTTTAACACTAGGGTCTGCCACATGCACACCCATAGCATGACAGCTGATCTCCGAGATATTTTCATCCGCAAAAGGCACCTTATTACGTCCGTAGCCTGTACCTACCAGGTATGTGAGGTCCTTGGCACTGTTAAGTTCAGGAACCTTTTTTACAGCCTCGTTCAATGCTTCCTCTGCTGAAAGAACAGCGTTTATTCTGGAACGTATCGTAACATCCGAAACCATCTTGCCATTCTCATCAATAATAACACACTTTGTATATGTACTGCCGCTATCGCAGCCACCGAAATATTTCATATTCTATCCTTTCTGCCGCAGGCAGTTTACTCGCACGTTTGTGCGAGTAAGGATGCCTGTCCGGCGAGGACTATCATAAGCTTTCGTCAGAAAGCGCGTCCTCTTCTATCCTTTCTGCCGCAGGCATCTACCACAAACAAGTATCGTCAAAATCCTCCAGCGAAGGGTCCAGAGGCTCTTCTCTGAGTACCGATCTCATGTATCTGTTTACATCCTGACGAAGATTCTTTCTGGGGATTACACGTGCATCAAAGAGGTCGTGATTTACCCAGATAAGTTTGATGCCATGCTCACGGGCCTGCTGTTCAAACATGCCGTGCATGCCATCCAGAGCCTTGCAGGAGATATGCTCCCAAAGGATGACCATATCTGCTCTGTACTCTTCGCAATATCTCCAGAGGTCATCCAGCAGCACCTCGTAGCCGCCATGGGTACGATTTCTCATAATCATGTTTTCGTACTGGTGAGCCATATCGTAGATAGCCTGCTCCTTGTCGTCCTCAGACACAGGATCCAGGGATACCATGGTCAGCATGTCAAAAAGCGGAAGAATGCCCCAGCAGTTCAGCATCCACGCTAAGAGATCCGTATAAAACTGTGACTGCACGCCCCAGATGACCGCTCTGTGACGATATTCCTTGGCCAGCATGGTCTTTTTCTCATAGGCTTCACGGGCAAGTTTTGTGATTTTTACATCTGTCTTGGCAAAAGCAGGCACCTTGCCGGCTATAGCCATATACTCGGTCTCACGGTAAAGAAGAATGTTGTTACCTATGACCTGAGGGTAGTCGGTCTTGCTCATTTCCAGCCACTCGGAGCACTCGCGGGCACCGATATTGATACGCTTTGCACATTCAAAATATGCGTCCCAATCCCATTTTTCACCGGTCTGTTCCTCGATGAACTTAATGGCATTTCTGATTTCCTGAGCTGCGTAGTCCTGCACGCCGGCTTCGGTATGACGAAGAGGTGTAGCCAGCTGGAACACAGGGATGCCGTTACGCTCCAGAGCACGGGAAATAACGCCGTTACCCATAAGTGAACCGTCGCAGGTGGTGTTACACTGCACCGCACATTTACCGAAAATCGGCATATCGTCATCTATACATACGCCGGCCTCAGCAGCAGGCATAGGACAAACATCACCCGGAAGGCCGCATTCCTGCACTACATCC
>JAZUHR010000276.1:0-5277 GCA_045641825.1 Lachnospiraceae bacterium | reverse complement strand
CTGGTACTCGGAACGTACTGTGTGGCCGGGACCCTTAGGAGCGATCATGATAACGTTAACATCCTTCGGAGGCTTAATGCAGCCGAAATGGATATTGAAGCCGTGAGCGAAAGCAAGTGTCTTGCCTGCTGTAAGATTTGGCTCGATGGACTCTTTGTAGAGCTTTGCCTGCTTCTCATCGTTGATGAGGATCATGATAAGGTCAGCTTGCTTTGCAGCCTCTGCAGCCTCGAATACCTCCAGACCCTGAGCCTCAGCCTTTGCCCAGCTCTTGGAACCCTTGTAGAGGCCTACGATTACATGTACGCCTGAATCCTTAAGGTTCAGAGCATGTGCATGACCCTGTGAGCCATAACCGATAATTGCTACTGTCTTGCCTGCAAGCTTGTTAAGATCGCAGTCCTGCTGATAAAAGATTCTTGATTCTTTTGCCATTTTAGTTTACCTCACTTATTTTGATAAAAATTAATTACGCCTGTACGCCCTCGGAAAGGGTAGTCTTACCACGCTCCAGAGCAACAATACCGGTACGGCAGAGCTCTAAAATCTCATAGTCTCTCATAAGGTCTATGAAGGAGTCGATGGTATGATTGTTGCCGACTATCTGAATCACCATGGATTCTCTGGTATAGTCAACGGTCTTGCCGCGATATGCATCAACGGCCGCCAGGATATCCCTGCGGGAATCCGGCTCGTTTTTCATCTTGATGAGCAGAAGCTCATTGTTGATGGCATTTTCTGATGTGAGCTCCTTGATGGACACTACATCGGTAAGCTTGTAAAGCTGCTCGATGAGCTGCTTTTTCTCAGCGTCTTCACCGGAAGAGGAGAGGGTGATTCGTGAAAAATCAGCGGACTCTGTCTCGGAAACGGTAAGGCTCTGAATGTTGAAACGACGACGTCTGAACATGGAAGTAACTCTGTTCAGTACACCAAACTGGTTTTTTACCAGTACTGCTATTGTAAAATGTGCCATTATTTCTGTACCTCCGTGATAATTTGATCCATGGAGCCGTTAGGTGGCAACATAGGCAGTACCATTTCATCCTTGTCGATGGGACACTCGATGAGGAATGGTCCGTCGTAGTTAAAAGCTTCAGTGAGAGCACTATCCAGCTCTTCCAGAGAGGAGATACGCTTACCCCGACCACCGAAGGCCTCAGAGAGCTTTACGAAATCTGTCTGACGGTCCAGAATGGTGTTGGAGTAATGCTTGTCGAAGAAAAGTGTCTGCCACTGGCGAACCATACCCAGTACACCGTTGTTCAGAAGGAGAATTACCAGAGGTACATTCTCGTGAACTGCGGTAGCCATTTCGTTCAGGCACATTCCGAAGGAACCATCACCTGTAACGAGGAGGCCGTGATTGCCGGTGCCGGTAACACCACCGATAGCAGCGCCCATACCAAAGCCCATAGTGCCGAGGCCGCCTGAAGTCAGGAAACGGCGAGGCTCAGAAAACTTTAAGTACTGAGCTGCCCACATCTGATGCTGTCCAACGTCTGTAGCCACAGGAGTTTTTGGAGTAAGGTGCTTATTTACCACATCCATAACTGCCTTCGGTGTCATGCCGGGACGAGTATCGCTGCAGGACTTTTCTTTGGCTTTAAAATCATCAACTCTGCCCATCCAGTGAGGATTCTTGCGCTCCTTAAGGAGAGGGAGAAGCTTTTCGAGAGTTTTCTTAACATCGCCGCGAAGTGCTACGGTAGGATTGGTGGTCTTACCCAGCTCTGCGCCGTCGATATCAATCTGAACGATGGAGGTGTTCAGGGCAAATTTTTTACGATTGCCTGTAACACGGTCGTTGAATCTTACACCCAGGGAAACGATGCAGTCGGCGTGGGACATAGCGATGGAAGATGCGTAATGTCCGTGCATGCCCTGCATGCCCAGGAAGCGGGGATGATCTGTAGGAACGCCGGTGATACCCATAAGTGAGCATCCGATAGGGGCGTCTATTTTTTCAGCGATAGCGGTAACCAGATCCTCTGCATCTGCAGTAAGAACGCCGCCACCGAAGTAAACGAAGGGTCTGTCTGCTGCATTGATGATAGCAGCTGCCTCTTCGATACGGGCATCCTTGGCTGCGAAAGCCTCATCCTTTTCTGCCTTTGGCAGTGGCTCGTACTCATACTTCGCTATCTGAATATCTTTAGGAACATCGATAAGGACAGGGCCGGGTCTGCCTGAGGAAGCCAGCTTGAAGGCCTCGTGAATGGTCTCCTGCAGATCTGAGATGTCGCCTACTATGTAATTG
Organism: Lachnospiraceae bacterium; assembly: GCA_045641825.1. Taxonomy (GTDB): domain Bacteria; phylum Bacillota; class Clostridia; order Lachnospirales; family Lachnospiraceae; genus RGIG3528. The sequence continues at coordinate 3,017 of JAZUHR010000276.1, read as the reverse complement.
TGCTTGGTTACAGGAAGTGTAATACCTGTGATATCGATTTCCTGGAAAGAGTCGGTACCGAGAGAGCTGGTAGGTACGTTGCCGGTGATGGCTACCATAGGGATGGAATCCAGGTAAGCTGTGGAGATACCTGTTACCAGATTGGTAGCGCCGGGACCGGAGGTAGCGATAACTACGCCTACCTTGCCGGTAGCACGGGCATAGCCGTCAGCTGCGTGGCTGGCACCCTGCTCGTGAGCTGCAAGTACGTGACGAATCTCGTCCTGATACTTGTACAGGGAATCGTATACATTGATAATCTGACCGCCCGGGTAGCCGAATACTACGTCTACGCCTTCGTCAATCAGGGTTTTTACGATTATATCTGCTCCTGATAATGTCATTAGTGAAAAACTCCTTTGAACTACTATGAAAAATTAAATTGCATCTGCGATAAGATCACCAATCTGATCACACAGGGCGCTCTTGAGGCCTGCGGCCTCGCCACCCTCGGGCATAATGTCTTTGGTGCGGTAGCCCATGTCCAGAACTTTTCCCACTGCTGCTTCGATAGCATCAGCTTCTTCTGCCATATCGAAGGAGAAGCGGAGCATCATAGCTGCGGAAAGGATGGTGCCGATAGGATTGGCGATGTTCATTCCTGCAATATCAGGTGCGGAGCCGTGAATAGGCTCATAGAGACCTACTGTGCTTGCACCGAGAGAAGAGGAAGGAATCATACCGATGGAGCCTGTAATCATGGAGGCTTCATCTGAAAGAATATCACCAAACATGTTCTCTGTCACTACTACATCGAACTGAGATGGATCTTTTACAATCTGCATAGCACAGTTATCAACCAGCATATCGGAAAGTGTAACATCCGGATACTCTGCTGCCAGTCTGTGCATAACTGTCTTCCAGAGACGGCTGCAATCCAGGACATTGCTCTTTTCTACGGAAGTCAGGCGCTTATTTCTCTTTCTGGCTGTCTCGAAACCGATACGACCGATACGCTCGATTTCGGACTCGGAGTAAGGCATGATGTCTACTGCCACCTTTTCTCCGTTTTCCTCGTGGGTCTCGTGGCTACCGAAGTAGATGCCGCCGATAAGCTCACGAACAATGATAAAATCGATGCCCTTGTCCACTATCTCGGGCTTCAGAGGTGAAGCTGCTGAGAGCTGTGGCCAGATTTTGGCAGGACGATTGTTGGAGTAAACGCCCATGCCTGCACGGAGGCGGAGAAGGCCTTTTTCAGGGCGCTTCGGACCGGGCACGTCATTCCACTTGGGACCGCCGACAGCACCTAAAAGAACGCTGTCGGAAGCCAGACACTTCTTAAGCTCTGACTCGGGAAGCGGGTCACCGTGTTTATCGATGGCGATACCGCCCATATCTACGTCTGTATAGGAAAAAATATGGCCATACTTGGCAGCTACTTTATCCAGAACCTTGATGGCTTCATTCACGATTTCGGGACCGATTCCGTCACCGCGAATAACTGCAATATTTTTATTCATAGTGAAAACCTCTTTTTCCTTGTATTACTTCTTTAAAGACTTGAGCAGACCGCCGGCTGTAATGATATTCTGAATGAATTCAGGAAATGGCTCGGCCTGATAGGTCTTGCCTGTAGTCTCATCGGTAATAAGGCCGGTGTTAAAGTCCACAGATACTGTATCGCCTGCCTGGATTTCCTCAGCTGCCTCCTCACACTCCAGAATAGGAAGGCCGATATTAATGGCATTTCTGTAAAAAATACGGGCGAAGCTCTTGGCGATAACGCAGCCTGTGCCGCAGGTCTTGATAACAAGAGGAGCGTGCTCACGGGAGGAGCCGCAACCGAAGTTCCAACCGGCTACCATAACGTCGCCGGGTTTAACCTTTTTCACATAGTCTGCATCGATATCCTCCATGCAGTGAAGAGCGAGCTCGGACGCCACAGAGGTATTCAGATAACGTGCAGGGATGATAACGTCTGTATCTACATTGTCGGGATACTTGTAAACTGTACCTTTTGTATTCATTACTGCACCTCCGGATTGGTGATATAGCCTGTGAGTGCGCTGGCAGCAGCTGTGTAAGGGCTGGCCAGGTAAACCTCACTCTTTACATGGCCCATACGGCCAACGAAGTTACGATTGGTGGTAGAGATACATCTCTCGCCCTCTGCGAGGATGCCCATATATCCGCCCAAGCAAGGTCCGCAGGTAGGTGTGGAAACTACTGCGCCTGCATCGATAAAGTCTGTGATATAGCCCTTGGTAATGCAGTCACGATAAATCTGCATGGTAGCGGGGATAATAATGCAACGAACGCCGTCAGCAACTTTTTTACCCTTAAGAACTTTCCATGCGGCTTCCATATCTTCCATACGGCCGTTGGTGCAGGAGCCGATGACTACCTGGTCAATCTTGATATCTGTAAGCTCTGTAGCGGGCTTGGTATTCTCAGGAAGGTGAGGGCAGGCAACGATAGGCACCAGTGTAGCAAGATCGATGTCAAAAGTCTGCTCGTATTCAGCATCGGCATCAGCTGTGTACTCTACAGGCTGACGCTCTGTACGTCCCTTCATGTAAGCGCGGGTAACGTCGTCTACAGGGAAAATGCCGTTCTTGGCACCGGCTTCGATAGCCATGTTGCAGATGCAAAGTCTGTCGTCCATAGTGAGAGTGGCTACGCCATCACCTACGAACTCCATGGACTTGTAGAGAGCGCCGTCTACACCGATTTTTCCGATGATGTAGAGGATGACGTCCTTGCCGGAGCAATTAGCGGGAAGCTTTCCGGTCAGATTGAATTTGATGGCAGCGGGCACCTTGAACCAGGCCATACCTGTAGCCATACCGGCCGCCATATCGGTAGAACCGACGCCTGTGGAAAAGGCACCGAGAGCGCCGTAGGTACATGTGTGGCTGTCTGCACCGATGATACAATCACCAGCAGTAACAACACCCTGTTCAGGAAGAAGTGCATGCTCAATACCCATCTTTCCTACGTCATAGAAATGGCTTACGCAATGTGCGCAGGCAAAT
>JAZUHR010000275.1:0-2908 GCA_045641825.1 Lachnospiraceae bacterium | reverse complement strand
CTTCCAAAGGGAAAGAAGTTCGTTGCTTCCGTATATGGTCTGTCAGGTTCCGGTAAGTCTACTCTTACACATGCTAAGCATGGCGGTAAGTATGACAAGGACGGCGGTATCAAGGTTCTTCATGATGACGCATTCATCATCAACTCCGATACATGTGCATCTATCGCACTTGAGCCTACATACTTCGATAAGACAGCTGACTATCCTACAGGTTGCCCTGATAATGAGTACCTGCTCACAGTTCAGAACTGCTCTTGCACACTGGACAACGAGGGCAAGATTCAGCTCGTTACAGAGGATATCCGTAACGGTAACGGCCGTGCTATCAAGTCCAAGCTCTGGAGCCCTAACCGCGTAGACAAGATTGATTCCCCTGTTAACGCTATTTTCTGGATCATGAAGGATCCTACATTCCCTCCTGTAGTTAGACTTAAGGGTTCTGCCCTGGCTGCAGTTATGGGTGCTACACTCGCTACAAAGACATCTTCCGCAGAGCGTGTTGCAGCTGGTACAGATATGAATGCTATTCGTATCGTTCCTTATGCAAATCCTTTCAGAACATATCCTCTTAAGAACGACTACGTTAAGTTCAAGAAGCTCGTTGAAGAGAAGAACGTTGCTTGCTACATCGTAAACACAGGCGACTTCATGGGTCACAAGTGCCAGAAGGAAGATACTCTCGGCATCCTGGAGACAATCGTTGAAGGAAAGGCTAAGTTCGAGAAGTGGGGCAACTTCGATGATATCGAGATCATGAACGACTGGTTCGGCAAGACAGGCGACTTCACACCTGATATGAACGATCCTGAGTACGTAGCAGCTCTTGCATCTGCTATGCAGACACGTATCGATGCTGTTGAAGGCTTCTCCAAGAAGAACGAGGGCTACGATAAGCTTCCTGCTGAGGCTCTTGAGGCTCTTAAGAAGGTTCTGGCTCAGATGCCTACTCCTAGCGCAAAGGCTGAGAAGGCTCCTGCAAAGAAGGCAGCAGCTAAGAAGGCACCTGCTAAGAAGACAACAAAGAAGTAATTTTAAATTACTGTTCACAGACAATATTTAGTGATATAATTATACCTCCGGCTTCGGTCGGAGGTATTTTTGAAAAATGCCTGTGGCAAAGGAGAGAATATGAGTTCGGTATTTGGGTTAATCAGAAAAAGTGAAAAAGAAGAACTGGCATCTGAACTTAAGAAAATGCTTAAGTGGAATCACTCCTACGGCAGAGACCGAGAGGAGACCATAGTCGATGACGGCTTCGCCATGGGTAGTTGTTATCAGCATATCGCCTGCGACAGCGACCTGCAGCATCCTGTACTCTATTCAGGCTCCTATACAGCAGTAATAGATGCCATGATTTACAACAGGGAAGAACTTTTCCAAAAACTGGATGCCAAACTCTCTGAGAAAACACCGGAAAGCCTGGCAGATGAAGAACTTCTCCTAAAGTACATACTCACCTTCGGCATGGACGCTCTGGAAAACGTAAACGGTGACTTTGCCGGTTGCCTTTACGATAAGGAGCAGAATAATTTCACTCTTTTCCGTGACCATATGGGTGTAAGACCGCTTTTTTACTATGTAAAAGACGGTAATTTTGCCTTTTCAACAGATATGAGAGGCCTGCTGGCCCTGAGCTTTGTGGAAGGCCTGCCCAGCGAGGAGTGGGTGTATAAGACTCTTATGGGCTATAGCACCCTGAGCCTGGAGAAAACTGAGTATCAGGACTTGTATGCTGTGAAGGCCGGCTCTTATATGCTTGTAAGCGCTGCTGAAAATAGTATTGAAAAGGAAATGCATACCTACTGGGAAGTAGGAAGAAAGAAGATAAAAATGCCTTCGGAGAAGGCTTATATAGATAGACATCGTGAACTCATCACAGATGCCGTGAAAAGAAGACTGGCCAAGACCACAGGACCTGTGGGGGCTGAACTTTCGGGAGGACTAGATTCAGGTGTCATAGATATACTTATTAATCGTGCGGGACGTCCAGGGGCCTTTTATTCATGGTCAAAGTCTCCTGAGGATGTGCCATATGCTGAGAACGATGAACGTCTCACTATTAAAGCTATATGTGAGCAGGAAGGGATTACCTGTAATTTCTCACCTAAGAGCAGCAACTATGATGAAAATTTTATAATGTCCAGATTTATGACAGAAGATGGTTTTGGTTTGGATTTTAATGAATCTCAGATGCTGAGGTATGCAATACCGCCATCGGTGATGGAACTTAAATTTTCTGAGACGGCTGACTGCGCTTTGAAAAAAGGTGCCAGAACTGTGTTTTCAGGTCATGGTGGAGATGAAGGAGTCAGTCATAGGTCGGCAGCATATGAAATGTTTTATAATCATGAGTATTATCATTATCTCAGATATATGTGGTCCACTTCTCATGGGCAGAAAAGGAGAATAATTAAGACAATAAAAAATACAAGGCTTAATTTGAAACAGTCTAAAGAACGGTATGGCAGGCCTTTTAAAAACTCAATTAATGCGCCTGAAATCCTAAATAAAGCATTTGAGGAAGAGAATACATCGAAATATTCGGCAAAAAGAATGTCTTTTGCGTATGATCCTGTGAACTATATACGACGTGGCGGAAGTCGTCCAAGGCTTGGAACTATAGCTTTTAACAGTGGTATATGCGGGGTGCAATATATGCTGCCTTATCTGGATTATAGAGTAGTGGATTATGCTGTATCTATACCCAGATATATGTATCTTAAAGGGAGGAAGAACCGATATATTTTCCGTGAGGCATTTAAGGACATCATGCCAAAGAAACTTTATAATCAGGCAGTGAAGGAGGATACCAGCCATAGGAATGATGAAGTGGATCCTAACTGGTTTGAAGAGTATCAGAAGGAAAAGAAGTTTATTATAGAGACCAAAGTCGGAGGCCAAGCGGTCT
>JAZUHR010000274.1:0-6610 GCA_045641825.1 Lachnospiraceae bacterium | reverse complement strand
GTTTCAAGTGTTGTCTTCCTAAGACCGCTTGGCCTCCGACTTCCTTAAGTGGGAAGACGGCACTGCTATCAAGGCTGCAGACTTCGTTTACACAATGCAGCAGCAGCTGGATCCTCTTTTCCAGAACTACAGAGCAGACAGCTTCTATGCAGGTGCTACAGTTATCGTAAATGCCGAGGCTTTTGCTAAGCAGGGTCAGAAGATCGAAGCTGTAGATAACAGCGCATCAGGTCTTTACAAGGTAGAGACACTTACAAAGGGCGCTGACGGCGTTTATACACAGCCTGATGGTCAGCCTATTTACTTCGCACTTCTTGATAATCTTGACTGGTGTTCAGGTCATTCAGTTACAGACTATGCAGCATATCTTGATGCTGATGCTTTCGCAGCTCTTCAGGCTCTTGCAAATGAGGCTGGTCGTGTAAAGGTTACAGACGAGACAATCGCTCTTGTAGCAAAGCTTATCGATACAGATGACTGGGGTCATGAGACAGATGTAAACAACTATCTCGTTTACCCATTCGAGTATCCTGCAGTTGATTTCGCAGAGGTTGGTATTTTCGCAGAGAGCGAGTACGAGCTTGTAGTAGTACTTCAGAAGGCTCTTAATCTTCTTAAGGAAGATGGTTCCCTTTCCTACCAGGCTGCATACAACTTCGCTTCCCTTCCTCTTGTTCACAAGGCAACATTCGAGGCAAACAAGGTAGCTCCTTCAGAGGGTTCTACACTTTGGACATCTACATACAACTCAAGCAAGGAGACCACAATGAGCTGGGGTCCTTACAAGCTTGAGAGCTTCCAGGCCGGCAAGCAGTTCTCACTGGTAAAGAATGACAACTGGTTCGGTTATGGTCTTGATATGTACAAGAATCAGTATCAGACAACAGCAATCGTATGCGATATCGTATCCGAGTGGAACGCAGCTTGGCTGAAGTTCAAGAAGGGTGAACTGGATGGTATCGGTATCGATGTTACCATCGCTGACGAGTATAAGGGCAGTGATCAGGCTTACTTCACACCTGATGATTACGTTCAGTCCATGCAGCTTCAGTCCAATAAGGATGCTTTAAAGGCTCGTGAGTCTGAAGGCATTAATAAGACCATTCTTTCATACGTTGATTTCCGTAAGGCTCTTTCTCTTGGCGTTAACAGAGAAGACTTCGCTACAAAGACAACAACATCCTCTCTTGCAGGTTTCGGTCTCTTCAACTCTATGCACTACTACGATGTAGAAAATGGTGGCGCATACAGAAATACTGATGAGGCAAGACAGGTACTTTGCGATATTTACGCAGTTGATACTTCTAAGTATGCTTCCTTAAAGGATGCTGAAAAGGCTATCACAGGCTACAATCTTGACGAGGCCAGAAAGCTTTTAACAAAGGCTTATAATGATGCTCTTGCTGCAGGCGATATCAAGGAAACAGATAAGGTAATGCTTACATTTGGTTCCGGTGCTATCAACGAGACCGTTCAGAGAAGAGTAGACTACCTTGGTAATGCATTCAAGGAGCTTGCAGTAGGTACACCTCTTGAAGGCAGAATTGAATACGAGTTCAAGGATTTCTCCACAAAGTGGGCAAATGACTTCCGTGACGGCGCATACGACATCTGTATGGGTGGTTGGACAGGCGCAGCTTGGGATCCGGGCTACTTCCTTCTTGCTTACCTCAGCCCTGCATACATGTACTCCAAGGCTTGGGATACAAGTTCTCAGATGCTTACCTTCACAATGAAGGGTGTTGGCGAGAACGGTGCTGATATCACAGAGACAATGTCTCTTATGGATTGGTACGCTTGCCTTAACGGTACAAGCGACAAGTACGACTGGAGTGCAGTTGCTATTCCTAACTCCAAGAGACTTCAGCTTATCGCTGCTCTTGAGAAGGAAGTTCTTGCTGCTTACTACACAGTACCTCTTTACAACAACTTTGGTGCATCTCTCATTTCCTTCAAACTTGACTATATCACATACGAGTACAACACATTCATGGGTTACGGCGGCATCAGATATGCTACTTACAACTATGATGATGAGGCTTGGGAAGCAGTAGTTAAGGAACAGGGCGGAGACCTGAACTACAAGTAGGTTTAAGCTTTATAACTTAAAATTAAAAAAGCATTCAAGCGAGGGACAATTGCGCCCTCGCTTGAAGTTGTTAAATGGGTATACTTTTTGGGGTAAAGTGTTAAAACAACAATGCGTTAAAGCGATAAATATTTCTCGTAAAAAAGAAGGTATTTTGCTGTTATTCACAAAGAAAGGTAAGCCTTTAAAAAAGGCGTTGGAAGTTATATGTATATGTTCAAATATGTTTGCAAAAGAATGGGACTTGCTGTCGTTACTTTTGCAATTATCTTTGTAACATGCTTTGTTTTAGTAAAACTTCTTCCCGTAGATACCAGCACAGTTGGTTTCGGTGAAGATGCAAATAAAATTATAGCTAAAATGGTATCAAGAGGGTACATGAAATGGGATGACAATCTTGGTAAGTATGTTAATACTCCTGTAATGGAGCAGTTTGGAAAATATTTAACCAGAATATTCAAGGATGGAGACTTCGGTATCGGTGTAAATATGCCTGAATACCGTGGTCGTTCAGTTGCCAGTGTTTTCATTGAGAAACTGCCACCGACAATCCTTATAAATATATATTCATCGCTCTTCTCAGTGCCAATCGGTATTTTACTGGGAATTTATGCTGCGCTTAAGAAAAATAAATGGCAGGATCACCTGATCAGTACAGTAGTTATGGTATTTATTTCCGTACCATCCTTTGTATATGCATCTCTTGTTCTGTACATTATCTGCTTTAAGATGAATCTCTTCCCTCTGGGAATGGCTTCTTTCCAGGATATTATCAATGCATATCCGGAAAAGAATTACCAGTATGTTGTAGGTACACCTAACTGGGCTCTTTTCTTCAACTGGAAGATGTTCCGCTCCATGATACCTGCGGTTATGGCTATGTCCTTTGGTTCTATCGCAGGCTATGCCCGTGGTACCAGAGCAGAGCTTACAGAGGTTCTTACAAGCGAATTCATGCTCCTTGCCAGAACAAAGGGACTTACCAAGGGACAGGCAACAGTGCGTCATGCGCTTAGAAATGCCATGGTTCCTATTTTCCCTTCAATCGTAGGAGAATTCGTATCAGTTCTTTCAGGTTCACTCATTATCGAGAGAATTTTCTCTATTCCAGGTAGTGGTAATCTGTACTTGAACTCTATCAATGCCATGGACTATGACTTCTACATGATGCTTTCCGGCTTCTATCTTGCCGTAAGCCTTGTAGCAGCGCTGGTTGTAGACCTTTCCTACGGCTTTATCGATCCTAGAATCAGAATGGGGGCTAAATAATGAAAGCTGAAGATTATAAGATTTCAAGCGAACTGTTTGTCCTTCATTCCAAGGGAGAACAGCTTCACGATAAAAAACTGGAGACCAAGCCGGTTTCCTTTATGAAGGATGCCTTTTATCGTTTCTGCAGAAATAAGGCTTCCATAGTGGCAGGTATTATTATTGCGCTTTTATTCCTTTTCTCTATGCTGGGTACATTGGTTACACCGTACACTGTTGCTTATGAGGATATCGCCTATGCTTATGCTGCTCCAAAGAGCCATATTTGCACTTCTTTAGGCCTGCCTTTCTGGAACGGAAGCCGTGCTGTTAAGGAAGTAACCGAGGCTACATATCTCACATATTCGACTATTCAGGAAGAAATCGGAAGACCTGTAATTATATCTGATGTAGATTCCAAAGAGATTGAGTATATGGGTAAGACCAATACTTATTACAGTTTCCGAGTAGATACTTATGAGACCGTAGGTGCCCGCTATGTGCTGCTTACAGAGCCTCAGTACAAGGAACTTCAGGCATATCAGGATGAATTTAACAGACAGGTTATCCTGCCTATTACTGATCCGGATCTTCGTCCTACTGCAGAGCAGGACAAGAAAAATGCCAATATCTGGTATAAGACCAAAAAAGGTAAGGGTAATAAGACGGAAATCGTTTACGATAAAGATGGCAAACTTGTCAATATTTATGCTGCAAACGACGGCACAGATCTTTACACCAGCAAAATGCTGTGGGAAGGCGATACCAAACTTTACAATTATGCTGAGCACAAGGACGGCGGCATGCTGAATATCCGTGTAGACTATAAGGAATACTACAGATACATTCACCATGTAGCGGGAGACGGTATCGAGGAGCCCAGCTTCCTCTTTGGTGCAAACAACGCAGGTAAGGACCTTTTCACCTGCCTTGCCAGTGGTGCCAGATTCTCATTTTTACTTGCTATTATCGTATCTGCTGTTAACCTCTTCGTAGGTGCTATTTATGGTGCTGTTGAGGGTTACTACGGTGGTAAGACTGATATCATCATGGAAAGAATTGTAGAACTTCTCGGTTCCATTCCATTCATGATTGTTATTACGCTTCTTAAATATTATTTGAACGTTTCTCATGTTCTTATTCTGTTTATTGCCTTCTTCCTGACAGGCTGGACAGGTATGGCGGCCAGAACCAGAATGCAGTTCTACCGTTTCAAGAATCAGGAATATGTATATGTGGCCAAGACTCTTGGTGCCAACGACAGAAGAGTAATGTTTAAGCATATTTTCCCTAATGCTATCGGTACACTTATCACAGGCAGCGTCCTGACAATTCCGGGTGTTATTTTCTCTGAAACATCCTTAAGTTACCTGAACATTATTAACCTGAGCACCGGTAATATGACCAGTGTAGGTACACTTCTTTCAACAGGACAGAACTATTTGTTTACATATCCTCATTTGATTGTTGCTCCTGCAATATTTATCAGTTTGCTTATGCTGAGCTTTAACCTTTTCGGTAACGGCTTGCGTGATGCATTTAACCCATCACTCAGAGGTACAGAATAACTGATAAAAAAGTAGCGAACGATTAATGAAAGGAATATTCGTTTTTATGGAAAAGAAACTTGAAGTAAAAAATCTGCAGATATCGTTCCGTACACAGGGTGGAACGGTAAAAGCAGTAAGAAATATTTCATACGACCTCTATAAGGGTGAGACCCTTGCCATCGTAGGTGAGTCCGGTTCCGGTAAGTCCGTTACCAGTAAGGCCATCATGGGTATTTTGGCAGGTAACTCTATCGTAGAAGGCGGTGAAATTATATATGACGGCCAGGACCTTTTAAAGATTTCCGAAGAGGATTTCCACAAGATCCGTGGTGATAAAATAGCCATGATTTTCCAGGATCCCATGTCCAGCCTGAACCCTATCATGCGTATAGGTCAGCAGTTGACAGAGGCTATGATTCTGAAGGCTAAGAGAGGTAAGAAGACAGCAAGAAACAACTTCAATACTCTTCTTAAGAATCTTGGAGAAAAGGTTAATGCCGCAGATATGCTGGACGGCGTTGATGATTCAGCAGACATTAAGGCTAAACTTAAGACTTTCGATGACTTCTGCATTCTGGCTATCAAGATGGAGAGCGACTTCAACAGTGCAAAGGGTAATGCTGCGCAGGTTGAAGTAGATGCAGAGGAACTGATTTTAAAGATTGAAAAGAAGCAGAAGATTAACCTGAAGGCTGAATTGAAGAGAATTACCAAACTTTTCAGTCATTCCATCAATCCATACGTTATTGTAAAATCTGACCTTTCAGATGGCTTAATCAGCAAAGCAAACGGACTGGGAAATGACGAGCAGGCTGCTGTGGAGTGCCTTAAGCAGATGAAGGATTTGGCAACAGAAGCAATGGCTAAAACTGTTCCGAATTTCTTCTGTATGGGTTATTACATGCTGGTAAATCCGAATGCAGACCTTACAAAGATGCCTGTTGAAGAAATGAATTCAATGACCAGACAGTATCTGGATGATAATTTCATGCATGATTTTATCAAGATGGCTGAGACAGGTGTTAAGTTCTCTGATGCCAAGGCAGTAGAGAGCAAGAAGGAATGTATTCCTATGCTGGAGGAGGCTCTTAAGTATTTTAAGGAGGCTGAACTCAGCGAGAGTAAGGCTAACGAATATCAGAAAAAACTGGGTGACAAGGTAAATCAGAGCATCGACAGACTGAATGTTAAGAAGAACAGTACAGAGTATGTATTTGCAAGCGCTCTTAAGTCTGCTATCAAGGTTTACTTTGACGGTGTCAGAAACAACCCTAAAGAAGAGAAGAAGTACCTTCGCAACAAGAAAAAGTTCGATGCCATTATTGCCAAGGGCCAGGAGCCTGAATGGGTTCTGAAGCCACAGGTAGTGGTAGATCTGGACCTTCAGAGGGGCAACATCTGTAAGATTATTGAGAATCTTCTGGAAAATTACAAGACCATCATCAAAAATGATGCGACTCTTGATGCCAATGCCCGCGTGGTTGACATGATTGACTACTTTAAGGATCAGGCATCCAGAGTGGTAGTTAAGATGAACAAGCGTATTGCCAAGGCCAAGGCTATCAAGCTTATGGAAGAAGTAGGTATCCCTGATCCGGCAACACGTTACCATCAGTATCCTTTCGAATTCTCAGGTGGTATGAGACAGCGTATCGTTATTGCTATTGCACTTTCCGCTGACCCTGATATCCTTATCTGTGATGAGCCTACAACAGCGCTGGAC
>JAZUHR010000273.1:0-19770 GCA_045641825.1 Lachnospiraceae bacterium | reverse complement strand
AGGATAGTCAGCTGTCTTATCGAAGTATGTAGGCTCAAGTGCGATAGATGCACATGTATCGGAGTTGATGATGAATGCGTCATCATGAAGAACCTTGATACCGCCGTCCTTATCGTACTTGCCGCCATGCTTAGCATGTGTAAGTGTGGACTTACCAGAACCTGAAAGGCCGTAAACAGAAGCAACGAACTTCTTGCCGCCCTTAAGGGAGTATTCCTTCTGTCCGCCGTGGCAGGAAGCATAACCGTTACGGTTTGCTATAGCACATGCGATTGTAAGAGTACCCTTCTTGTGCTCGCCGAAGTACTTCATACCCAGGATACAAGCACAGTTCTGCTCTGTATCGAAGTAGCAAAGTGTACGAGGATCGGAGAGGCATGAGTAATCAACATCAGGTGCCTCGTGTGGCTCCCACTGAGGATCGGAGAAGATATAGATATCAGCCTCCTTACCCTTGCCTACAGGCTGGGACTCTTTGTACATCTTTGCGTATGTGTCTGAAAAATACTGGAAGTTCAGCATCCAGTTGTAAAGGAGATTCTCTTCTCCTTCAGGAATGAGAAGGTGTGCCTTTACCATGAACTCAGGATCAAGACCGATAACGCACTCTGCATGATAGAGAGTCTTCCATCTAGCCTCGTAAACAGCGTCCATAACTACCTTGTCAAGCTTTGTATCATCTACACCGGGCTGACCCTTGATACGACGAGCTGCTGCGTAACGACCTGTTACTGCACCGTCGTTGAAAAGAAGAACCTTAGCGTCCTTCTCAAGGCCGAAAAGCTCGCCGTCCTTAACAGGCATATCAGTTACTACTGTGCCGGGGGACTGAAGAGCCAGCTTGTAAGCCTCCTTCAGTGTGTTAACTTTAACTACGTTGTTGCCGTAAAAAGCAGCTTCAATGATGGAACGAGTCTTGGAAAAACCAACTTTACCCGCACCGATTTCTGATGGCTTGTAAAAAGCTTTTGTTGACATATACATGTCCTCCTTATTATTGAATTGAACCGATTTGCCAATCTTCGAACCATAGGAGAGGCGGCGGAAAATCGCTATCAGTTCATCCGAAATACTGCCGAGTGTAATTATATCTTTTTTGTTAAGCAATTGTCAATCACTTATTGGGATTTTTAGGCATTTTTTCCACTTTCTTTATGGATGTTTCAAGAGACATATTTTTTTTAATTCTATTATACACAGGAGAAAATTTGTGCTAAAATCATATTCAGTTGTTTTTCGTTCAAAAAAGGAGGAAACATGAATCTTTTAGACTACTTAAGCGCAGGCGTCACACCTCATCAGACGGTGGCCGTTTCCGCAGAATTCCTGAAAAACGAGGGCTTCACCGAGCTCAAGCTCTCCGAGCCTTTTAACCTTAAGAAGGGTGGCAAGTACTTTATCAAGACCTTTTCCACCACACTTATCGCATTTACCGTTGGTAAAAAAGTAAGCGCCGGTGCCGGTCTTCACATCGCAGCCGCCCACACCGATCACCCATGTCTACATATCAAGCCCAAGGCTGAGCTCTCTTCCGGCCAGTTCCTTAAGGTCGATACTGAAATCTACGGCGGTCCTATTCTCAACACCTGGCTGGACAGACCTCTTTCCATCGCCGGTATCGTAGCTCTAAAGAGCAAGGATCCTTACAAGCCGGACATCCGCTATGTGGATTTAAAGAAGCCTGTAGCCTACATCCCCAATCTCGCCATCCACATGAACCGCGAGGTCAATAAGGGTGTAGAGCTCAAAAAACAGAACGACATGCTGCCTATCCTGGGCCTTATGAATGAATCCATGAATAAGGATTCCTTCCTCCTGGATGCTATTGCACAGGAGCTGGGCATCGAAAAGGAAAAAATCGCAGACTTCGACCTCTATGTCTACTGCCTGGATCAGCCCACATACGTAGGCCTCAATGAGGAAATGCTCTCCTCACCTCGCCTTGACAATCTCACCAGCTGCTATGCGCTCCTCACAGGCATTGCAGGCACGATAAGAAAAGACGGCGTAAATCTGGCAGTTCTTTTCGACCATGAGGAAATCGGCAGCCACACCAAGCAGGGGGCCGACTCTGCGGTACTGAAACTTGTTCTGGACAAGATTTATGCAGCCCTGGGCCTTTCTTCCACCGACCTTAACGATGCCATCCTTAACGGCTTCCTTTTCTCAGTGGACGTGGCCCACGCTACTCATCCTGCACACGCTGAAAAATACGACGTCATCAACAACGCCAAGTTCAATGCAGGTCTCACTATCAAGGTCAACTCCAATCAGCGTTACACCTTTGATACATCTGCTGTAGCTACCTGTATGGCTCTCTGTGAAAAAGCCGGCGCCAGATGTCAGAAATTCGCCAACCATTCAGATATGGTGGGCGGCGGTACTCTGGGCCCGATTATTTCCAGCTGGCTGCCTATGCAGACTGTAGATATCGGCGTTCCCATTCTCGCCATGCACTCCGCCTGCGAGCTTATGGGACGCGAGGATCAGGACGATCTGAATAAGCTGATGTGCGAATTTTACAAGTAAAACACAGGGACGGTCCAATTACGAACCGTCCCTTTTTTTATCTTTTTTCCAGTTTTCTGATCTTCTTACCGCGTACTATAGATACCACTGTCAGTATGATTATTAAACATACCACGCCGATAATTGCAAAAAGCACCCATGTAGTGTTATATACGCTGACAATCGCGATTTCCAGGCTATTTCCTGCAGTCTCAAATCTGTCATAGCTGCCCAATTTTACACTCTTAACGCTTTCCCAGCCATCAGTAGTCCTCACATATACCCGGGTGTGCTTGGAATCCGGAGGCGCCAGATATCTCACGTAATGCGCATCATCAATGCTCTCAGGAATACTAATACTCCATCTCTCCAGCACCTCATCAGCAGCATACAGCTCACTCATATCCCTATGCATGAAAAATCTGCTTATGCCATCGATAATGCCACGCTTAAGCTCTGCGGTATCAGCGTCATATGAGTCAGGCGTTGTTACCACCAGCTTGTCCCAATCGCTGAAATGCCCTTCCACAAAGAAAATCGGACGGGAATTATCCCTGTTTTGCTCGCTGTTTAGAGATACCACGAAGTCTTCATACACAGCTGTTGAAATCACATCGAAGTACAGCTCGTCAAAGTCATGTATATCCCAATAGCCGTACAAATTCTCTTTTGCCGGAATTTCAGGCATGATACTCTTATCCAGGCTGTCCCCGTAGTTAAATTCCACAGTCTTTACGACCTGGTCATCCACTACAAATTTTATGGTAAAACTCTTGAATTCTGCCGGAATTTCTTCATTTTTTGCCAGATTATGGTACTCTACCGGATATGCCTTTTCAGCGTAGCTCACCCTGTCAATTCCGGACAAGGTGCGGCTTACGAAGACATTTTCCAGGAAGTCTCCGTTGTTTATACCTGCTATCGCCCCGAAAAACTGATTGCACTCCGTGATTGTAACCAAAGAAGCACAGTTTTTTACGATGCTGTTACTGTCAAAAAGCTCAGATACTGCGCCGTAGCCTATGATGCCACCTACGTATCTCTTGCCGGAAAGGGTACTCTTGGCATAGCACTTGGCGATTTTCGCATTGTTGTAGCCTGCCACACCGCCCACGTAGTCGCCGCTTTCTGCCGACACCGCGCCATATCCTTCACAGCCCTGAACCAGTCCCAGCTCCACTCTGCCTGCCACGCCGCCTGCACAATTTTTACGGGCACTGATATTGCCATAGTTTTTACAGTTCAGTGCGATGATTCTGACCTCGTAGACCTTGCTGAAAATCGTGGATGTATTACCCAGATCGGCCTCCTCGTCGGATGGCGTCTCCAGGTTCATGGTACCGGTAACGCCGCCCACATTCAGGTCTCCCAGCACAGCTCCGTGGTTTATGCATTCTTCGGTCTTGCCGTTGGTGACGCTTAAAAGCTCCTCCTCAGAGACATCCTTGTAGATGTCCTTCACGGAAAAATTCTTGATCTTTTCCACCTGATCCAGGAAGGAATTGATGATTTCGGTCGCCAGTTCATTTATCGCACGCAAGTCCTCTGTCAGGGTCTCGCCCACAGCGGATGCCTCACTGTTTAGCAAGGTCATCTGCTCGTTTATTTTGCCGATATTGTCAAAAAGTGAGTCAAAGCTTGTATCTACAGCCTCCGGAATGGTCGGGAACTGTATCTTTTCCACGGATGCCAGATAGTTAAAAAGACCGCTTATATCCTTGGAGGTCTTTTTGAAGACCTGTGCCGCCTTCTTAAAGCTGTCAAAAGCCTTGCGCATGGATTTTAAGCCTGCAGACAGCTTGTCCGCTGCCGGCTCCAGATGGCCGATTCCATCCGCAAAAAGATTCAGTGCATTTTCAAATTTTTCCGCAGAATTAACTATGGTGTCAAAGCCGCTTTTAAGCACATCGCAGCCTGTGGTGATGCCGTCCCAGTCGATGTTCACGTTATTATCGATTTTTTCCAGGTAAGCACTGATTTTATCCAGAGTCCTGGCCACATCGTTAAGATAACCTGCCAGCTCATAAGCCTTGTCGGTAACATCCTTGGACCAGGCTTCCATATCCTTCATGGTGCCTGCCATCTTAGCGAAAGTATCACTGAGATCTCCCAGAGTGTCACTGATTTCACCCAGGGCATCGTTAATCTTTTTCAGTGCATCCGTGACTGCCTGATTGTCATCCAGCTGAATTGCATTTCTAAAGTCTGTAAGGCCCTGTGACAGCTTTTCCAGCCCCTTGCTGATTTTATCCACAGCCTGCTGTATTTCCTTGGAATTACCGCTGAGAAGTTCGATACCGGCAGCCTGCGCCGCATCATTTGTATCAGAATTACTGAGGCTGTCTGCCAGCTTCTTTAGCCCCTCAGTAATATCCTTTATACCGTTTTCAATCTCATCTGCGGCCTTAGCCATCAGATCCCAGTCAATTACTACATTTTCACCGATTACAGTCAACTGCTCACTGATTACGCCCACCGCATCGGAAATTTTCTTCATTTCCTCAGAAAGTTCTGTTATCTCTGCTGACAGCTCTCCGGTCCAGGAGGCGTTCTTAAAGAGGCTTGTAAGCTCCTTGGTAGCCTTAGTTACTCTGGTCAGCTCTTTTGTAAGCTTCGGCAGCTCTGTCTTTAAGCCTTCCACAGCATCCCTTAGTGCTGCTTCGTCCTTTACTTCTATGGCAGCCTTGATTTTATCCAGGCCTTCACTCATTTTTCTAAGGCCGAAGCGCATTTCCTCCATGCCGTCCGCTGCCTCATGAAGGGCATTTTTTATATCGGCAAAGCCTTCCTTGGAGGCATCGATAGCTCCGGACATGGCGCTCAGGCTGTCAGACATATCATCCAGACCATCCGCAATAATTCCGGGTACAGGCTCCAGCTTTTTCATAATCACCTGAAGTCTGTCCAGAGTCTCTCCGAGTATGGCTCCTATTCTGTTCACTTCTCCTATAACGGAATCTGCGTAATTCCCCAGCTCAGAGCCCAGATTTTCCGCATCGCTCGCAGCGTCGCCCACATATCCGTTTATGATATCCAGTCTGCCGGACAGAGCCGCGTTACCCTCGGACAAATCCCCCGTCATCTTGTCAATCAGCGAGGAAAGGGCATTCAGCTGTACTCGTAAGGTCTCAGTATAGTCCGAGGAAATGGCCACCTTGATGTAAGGCTCCATCTGACCGACAATGCCGCCGATATCCTTTCTGCCGTTTATTTCGCCGTAATTCTCGCAGCCTCTTACATATCCGCAGCTGCGACCTGCGATACCACCGATATTGTAGCCCACGTGACGATAGCCTACATAGCCGTGGTTTACGGATGAGAAAATAAAGCCTTGTGAAAAGCCCGCAATGCCTCCTACATCGGTATAGGCAGCCACTACGCCGCTGATCCCCAGGGACAGCAGGTCCTCTGTAAAATCATCCAGTTTTATGGTGGAATCCACGCTGTTTACATCGACAGAAGCGTAATTTTCACAGGCGGAAATCGTGCCCTCGTTGCGTCCTGCTATACCGCCGGTCTCATTACTGCCGCTTATCATACCGTTAGAAACGCAGCCTGATATCTCGCCGGCGGGCAGATTTTTACCAACAATGCCACCTACAAAGCTATCACCACAGACAGTACCTGTGAATACACAATTGATTATTTTGCCGGAATTACGGCCTACAATACCGCCCACCTCCTTGGCTGTTCCCTGAGGCTTCACGGCGCCGATAACCTTGAGATTACTTACAGTCGCGCCTTCCCTAAGCTCTGAAAACAAGCCTACGGGTGCCACTGCCCCCTCGAAATCGGATCTGTACACGGTATAGCCTTTACCGTCAAAAAATCCTGCAAAGTAGGGAATCGTAACAAAATCTGTGCCTCGAAGGTCTATATCACCTGCCAATGTGACCCGTCTTCCCTCGGACCAGACGTCCAGCCTACAATTATCGGCAAAGGCAATCATCTCCTCTGCCGTAGAAATCACAATACTACGGCCTGCAGCCCGGGCTATGGTAAGTCCTGATGAGCTTAGTACAGGCAGTACGGTCATCGCCAAAGTAAGTAACAGTGCTATGATGCCGTGTGATACTTTTTTATTTTTACGCATCCTTACCACCATCCTTTCCCTTTTTACCTCTTCCAAACAGTCCCAGCCGCTTTTTCCCCGACTGCTTAGCCTCTGTCACGGAATTTCCCGTATCATTCCCTTCAGTCTCCGCCATGGCAACTGCTACCTCCGGCGTCAGGGGACTCTGCTCTGTTTTTTCAGACAAAAGACCTGCCGGCCCTTCTTTTTCCAGGCGCTCCTTTTCCTCCTCCACGCCGGTACCGCTGATCAGATTTACGTTCACATCGCCATCCACATAGGCGTGGATGATACCGCGTACCTGGCCGTTGATCTCACCCGCAATCACGCCATCCAGACGCACCAGACCCACGGAATTCAGGTGTTTAATAGGCTTCTTCACATTGAAGGAAGACATATCGATGATTTTTTCACCCAGGAGTAATATCTGAGGCAGGCAGAACATAACGAGGATTATGGAAATGATGGTGCCGCGTCCCAGACTCTGACCGATGCCGACGATAGAAGCTTCGGAGGTCATCTGCCCGATCAGGATGCCGGCCAGAGCCAGCATGGAACCGGATGTGATGATGGTCGGGAAGGCAAAATTTAGTGTCTCGATCATCGCATCCTTCTTGGGCATCTTATTCTTGAGCTCCATAAATCGTCCGGATATAACGATGGCGTAATCTACGTTGGCGCCCATCTGAATAGAACTTACTACCAGATAACTCATGAAAAAGAGGTTATTACCCGTCACATAAGGGAATGAGAAATTGACCCAGATAGCGCCCTGAATAACCATAATAAGCAGGACAGGCATTCCGACCGACTTAAAGGTGAAAAGAAGGACTGCCAGTACTATTACGATGGATACTACGGAAACCACGGTATTATCCTGCGCGAAGGACTTTTTAAAGTCGTAAGCACTGGTAGCATTGCCGACTACCAGCACCTTTCCGTCCGGATAAAATTCCTGTGCCGTAGCTCTGATGGTATCGATAAATTCAAATACCTCGTCGCCATCCTCCGGCAGATTCAGGTAGACCAGCATTCTGCTGTAATTTTTGCCCTGCAGCTGCAGTTTTCCGTTGGTCATGGCTGTATAGGCTTCAGTGAGCTTGTCCATGATTTCGGCATCAAGCGTCACATATCCCTCGTCCACTTCCTCATAGACAAACATAAACATGTCAATCAGCGGGACTGCATAAGTGGAAAGTCCCGACACGATTTTTCCGTAATTTTCATCCTGAGCGGCATACACGGCGTACACCAGCTCAATCAGCTCATAGTCAACATCCGTAAGCTCTGCAAACTGACGGGGAGTGAGCTTATCGGTCAGCATATATCCGCCCAGGGCTTCCGTATTGGACAAGCCCTGAGTGTGGTCTACTTCAGAGTATTTTTCCAGTTCATCCAGAATCTTTCTCTCTTTTCCGTAGTCTCCCGCAGGCACTACCAGCGCTACGAAATTGTTGCGGCCGAAGGTGTCGTTGATCATATTGGCGGTAATCTGGGTGGAATTGAGCTTAGGAGTCTTCAGTGTCTCGTATCCGTACACGTAAGGGCACTTTTTTGAAAAAATAAATGCGCCCACGATAATTCCCAAAAATGCCACAGGCATCACAAATCTGGTGAAATAGGCGAATTTTCCCACAAAAGAAATCTTGGGGATAAAGCTCTTATGTCTGGTTTTGTCCATGATCGGTCCGAAAAGAACCAGGAGACCGGGCATAAAGAAAAATACGGACATAAGGCTGAAAAGAATAGCCTTAATCAGGTTAATACCCATATCCGCACCGATACCGAACTGCATAAAAAGCATAGCCGCCAGACCACCGATAGTAGTAAGGGAGCTGGAGCAGATTTCAGGAATGGCTTTACTTAACGCAATTACAGCCGCATCGTGAATATCGTGGGTGAGATGCTCTTCTTTGTATCTGTTGCAAAGAATGACCGCATAGTCTACCGACAGGGCCAGTTGCAGACAAATAGTGACCGAATCCGATACAAAGGAGATAGTGCCCAGTATGAAGTTGAAACCCATGTTGATTATTGCCGAAGATAAGAAAGTAAGAATTAGAACAGGAATTTCAGCGTATGTTTCAGATGTAAAAAACAGTACAAGTAATACTACGATAGCTACAAGCACGATGATAACCTGCATCTCGGACGCTATGATTTCCGACTGCTGATCTCCCAGGGATGTGGAAACATACAGGTCCAGCTGCTTGTATTTTTCTTTAATTTCGTCCAGAACGTCCAGACATCTGTCGTCCGCTTCAGGATAATCAATCGTCACATCAATCAGCGCTGACGATTTGTTGTAGTGTGACAGCGAATCGTCGAAGGTAACTCCCTGGATTCCCTTCATTTCCTTGAGCTCCTGCGATACTTTTTCCGCATCCTCGTAAGAAATATTCGCTATCATCAGCTGACAGGTACCAAACGTCACGAATTCCTGCTCCATAATATCCAGACCCTCTCTGGTCTCGGATGTGGCCGGCAGGTAGGCAGACAGTGAATTTTCCACGTTTACCCAATTTCTGGAAAATGCGGAAAAAACAATCAGTAAGCCGAATATAAAGAACAAGAGGTTGCGCTTGTCCACTATAAACGACGACACCTTAATCATAAAACTTTCTTCAGTCTTTTTCTTCTCATTGCTTGCCATCAGAAAGCCTCCCATATTGTATTTGCTACTACATTGTAGAACTCTATGAGGCAAAGTCAATGTTTTATTTGTAATATTTGTGTATAAAATTCTAAAAAAAACAATAACAGAGCTGCGATTGACTTATATTTCCAAATCCGGATCAAAACAAAACAGAGTATCCATTAGCCTCCGGAGTTCACCGGTGCTTTCAAGATACTCTGTTTTTATATTCCCTCCGCCTTGCAATAAGAACCCCTCGTTCTAACTGCATGAGCCTCTCCTATGGATAATACCTTCTCCGTATCAACCTCGACTATCTTAACGCGTTTTATGCATTTTGTCAAGAAATCTGTTTATAATTATGATTTTTTTGTGAACTTTGCACAAAGTAATTGTGTCCTCAGGAAGGTCATTCTCTATATATTGTGTATGTAATAGCGCGCACACCACAAAATGTAGTCGCATACTTGTATGCAATTCTTTATAATTGTTAATTATGCTATTTATTAATCCAGTTTACACGGCCTGACAGATCAGCTCCCGGGCCGTAATTATCCCTTTCCCTGTAGTCGGTGGTAGTTTCAGCTTCAGCCTTACCCCAGTTGTGCCAGCCCTGAGGATTGATATGACGATCCAGGAAACAGTCCTCTATAGCGACGCGGGCATATATTCTCCAGGGCCTGCCCAGGTATACCGCGCCATCAGGCATATCTTCGTCGCAGGTAAAACGGCAATGCCTAAATATATAGCCCTGCTCTAAGCCTTCCGGAGTGGAAGCTGCGGTGGCATAGCCGTGAGGCTCGCCCTCCTTTACCTTCTCCCGGCTCAGAGACTTTATCTCACAGTCTGTAAATGTGGCCATAGCGCCACCGAATATAAAGTCCACATCACCTTCGATATAGCATTTATCGTAGGTGTGGCGCTGATTTTTACGAGGCGCATTCTCCTTGGGCCCACGGAAACCGCCCGGCTCTATCACTGACGGTGGCAGAGGCGCTGTGAAAAGCGTGTCCTGACGCCCCAGCAGGTGGCAATGGGTAAGCACCGCATCATCGCCATCCATATAGAGAGCCACTGCCTGTCCCACCTTTGGACCATACCCCGCGGTATTGGCTATAGTGAGATTTTCCATGGAGATATGATCTCCGTCGGCAAAAAAGGTGTAGCTCCTGAAGGTGCCACGCTTTACCCCTTCTGATTCTATGATAAAAAGTGCATAGTCATCATAGGTGATAATGGTGTCGGCAGGATTTTCTCCAAGCCCCCTAAGGGTGATATTATCGCCTATGAGATTGATTTTCTCGTAGTATCTGCCGGGTGCGATGTGGATTACAGCCACTTCATCCCGACCTTTTTTTGATACTATTTCTGCCGCTTCACCTACGGTCTTCACTGTATAGTCATAGACCGTAGAAGTCTCAATTTTCACAGGTGAATTATTAACAAGAATATTCATGGCTTAGCGACCTTTTTATCCTTCTCAAAAGTTTTATCTATTCCAAAATCAGGGCATAACGCAAATGATCTTCCCACTTTCCCTGTATTCGGTGGGACTTATAGGCTATTCCCTCACGGGTAAAAGAAAGCCTCTCCACCAGCCGCAGGGATGGCTCATTCGTGGGATGAATATCGCATTCCAGTCTATGCATATCCAAAGAGCTTTTCGCCGCTGAAATCAGGGCCCTACAGGCCTCCAATGCATATCCGCGTCCGGTATAATCCTTATCCAGCTTGTAATACAGGGACGCCGTCTTGTCCTCTCCGGCACGCACATTGGCCAGTCCCACGCAGCCTATAATACGGCTGCTGTCCTCTTTTTCATACAGGTAATACCTAAATCCCTGCAGACGCAGGAACTGCTGGCGCACCGCCGCTATCAGCATCTGCTGAAATTCCGCTGTAAAGTACTTTTCAGGATAGGCATACTCATATGCGGCAAAGCGCTCGGAATTGTCAGATACGAACCGCAGAATGGCATCAGTATCCGGCATATCCGGTATTCTCAATATAAGTCTGTCTGTTTCGATAGAGATGTTCATAATCTCCCTTATTTCAAAAATCCGTTAATAATCTGCTCCTCTGCCTCAGCCTCAGTAAGTCCCAGCGTCATCAGCTTAATCAGCTGCTCGCCCGCGATCTTGCCGATAGCTGCCTCATGGATAAGCTCAGCATCGATATTGTTGGCTGTAAGAGAAGGTCTGGCAGTAACAGAACCTGCGTCCATAATGATGGCATCGCACTCGGAATGGCCTGTGCAGGCTGCATTTCCCACGATTTCGGAATTAAATACCTGTCTGGAATTTTCCTTGGCTACGGAACGGGAAATCAGATTGACATGGGAGCCTGCGCCCTTCATATCCACCTTGAAATTGGTCTCGGCATACTGATTGCCGTGAGTCATGATTTTTTCCTTGATTACGAGGCTTCCACCGGCCTCCACATCGCCTTCGGTATTGCGGATAGTGGAGTCCACGCCCTTAATCTGGACAGTCTCCATCTCCAGATATGCGCCCTCCTCCAAGTGCACGATAGTGGTAGGATTCAGGATACGCTCACCCTTGCCATCGCCCTTGCCGTAATGCTTTTCCACGTACTTAACCTTGGCATTTTTCCCTACGTAAAAAGTATGAATGCCGTCATGCTGTGAAGCCTGGTCGCCGCTGTTGTGAATACCACAGCCCGCTACGATGGTCACATCTGCATCTTCTCCGATATGGAAATCATTGTAAACCAGATCCTTAAAGCCGGACTTGGACAGAAGTACCGGGATATGAAGGCTCTCGTGCTTGGTGCCGGGCTTAATATAAATATCAATGCCGGACACATCAGTCTTGGATACGATATCGATGTTTTCTGTGGTATTACGGGAATCAAGCTGTCCGTCAACTCGAATATTGTAAGCACCCTGAGGTACCTCGTGGAGGTCGGAAATCTCTTCCAGCAGGGTCATCTGAATTTTATCTAACATGTCATTACCTCGTATATTCTGGTAAGCAAAAGCCTTCCTGCGAAAATTTTAGCGGCAGGCTCACTTTCACATAAATTTTCACATTTTGGATGTAAGTGTAGCACATGCGGCAGCTGCTGAAGATGCTGCCAGAAGGTCCGGAAGAATTTCCTCTTTTGTACCTACGGACTTCACTTCGCCGCCGGACAGCACCACGATTTTGTCGGCAATGTCCAGGATACGCTCCTGATGAGAAATAATGAGAATGGTGCCATTGATTTTCTCATGCATCTTCTCAAAAACCTTGATCAGGCTCTGAAAGCTCCACAGGTCGATACCTGCTTCCGGCTCATCAAATATGGAAAATTTGGTGCCGCGGGCAAGAATCATGGCAATCTCAATGCGCTTAAGCTCACCGCCGGACAGGGAGGCATTCACCTCACGATTCACGTAATCTCTCGCGCACAGGCCTACCTCTGACAAAATCTCGCAGATTTCACCTACGCTCTTATTCTTATCGCCGGATGCCAGCTGGATCAGGTCTTTTACGGTAATACCCTTGAACTTAACAGGCTGCTGAAAAGCAAAACTGATACCCTGATGGGCACGCTCAGTGATAGACATATCGGTAATATCCACACCGTCCAGAAGAATCTGACCGGATGTAGGCTTGATAATACCTGCAATCATCTTGGCCAGAGTACTCTTGCCACCACCATTAGGCCCTGTGATAGCCACAAAATGATCATCTATAGTGAGATTAATATTTTTCAAAATCTCTTTTTCCGTGTTGTCTGTATCCACTGTATAGGACACATTCTTAAGTTCTAACATGTATAGTCCTTTCTGCCGCATAGATGCCGGTTCTTTCAGTGCATCAAAAAAGCTTACGAGCATCTGCCCGCAAGCATATTTTACAATAGAACATTACCCTTGTCTACTTGAAAAATAAGAACATTCTGTGACCAAAACGGGGTAACTTTTACCATTAATATCCCCATCTCTTGTTATCATATGTGATATTTTTCACTGGAAATACTTGAAAATTATAATATTACGTGATATTATTATGATAAAGGGTGCGATCGATAGACGGTTGCCTCTCCAATTTGGCAAAAAATAACTGCCTGCTCTGGAAAAAAGCTTTAGGCAGTTATTTTTTTATATTTCCATCATTTCCCCCTGGCACATAAGCAGATACTCGTTTTCAGGGCAATATTTCTCCATGTATTTCATAAAATCCCTAGGGCTGCCGCCGTGCGAAGCAAACATACCGTAGTGACAGGGAATGGTAAGCCCGGGCTTTATATGAGCGCTGTATATGGCGCAATCTTCTTCATTCATATTGCCGTAAGCACCGTTGATGGGGGCTATCAAGATGTCAATCGGTCCCTTTTCTGCTATCTCATGCACCCTATCCAGGCGCAGGCAAGTGTCTCCGGCCTCATAAATGGTCTTTCCATCCACATAAACCACCACACCTACAGCATCAGGAGCACCGCTACCATGGTCGCAATTGACAAAGTCCACTTTGAAGTCACCGCAAACCACGCTATCTCCGGGTTTTACAAATGTGCTCCTGGACTTTTCTATGCCATACTTATCCACCAGCCTCTCACAATCCACCGATGCCATAAGCTTTGATTTTTCACATTTCATCATCTGTGGCACGGCCATCTCGTCAAAGTGGTCCAAATGAGGATGCGTACAAATGATCACATCTATCGCCAGTTCTTCTGCCTCCAGAAGTTTGGGGAGAAGCCTTTTGGAGCCAATGCTTTTCTCCATTTCTTCCACATAATCTGACAGATATAGGTCTATGGCAAGCAGTTGCCCTGCGGCACTTTTTATAATAAATCCCGCCTGACCTATAGAGAATAGGTAGGTATGTCCCAAAGGTGCTTCTGTTATTCTCGTCGCTAAATCCTGCATGAGAAGCCTCCGATTACATTTCTTTTCTGCTTACTGTCACTTCCAAAGTCATTCCCAGCGCCTCTGCGTACCTATTCAGCATCTGGAAGGAAGGTGTGTTCTTGCACTTTTCCATACGCGCAACATTGGGCGTCGCGATCCCTGTCAGCTCCGAAATCTGCATCTGTGTAAGGCCCTGGCGCTTGCGCTCCTCGCGCAGCATACCAACCACCTCATCAGCCTTACCTTTGGCCGCTGCATCAAGCAACTCCACGTATTTGGCCAGACGCTTTGCCGCCAATGCCTGCGCCTCCTGTAGTTCGGTGTTTTCTATGACCACATCGCCATATTCTTTACTAATCAAAACATCTGTTTTCATACAATCCTCGCAAGATATATTTTTATTCTTTATCACAGATGATATTATTTTATCCGAATCCCTTGAAAAATTCAATATTCTATGCTAAAATACATATAAAGAGTGCGACCGATAGACGGTTGCTACTCCCTAAACTTGGCAAAAAATAACTGCCAGCCTGTGGGAAAAGCTATAGGCAGTTATTTTTTTGCACCGTGATCTTTACCTACTGTATATCCAAGTCCATATGCAGTAAGCACTAAAGCTACTACAGCAATTAACTCTTCTATCGTCAGCATAAATATCACCTCCTCCCTTTACACAGGAGGAGTTGCATTGCCCCCTCCTGCTAGAAACCAGGAGAAGCAAACCGCCTACCGTTATGATCGCACGAATATATAATAACACAAAAGGATTATATTATCAATATTGATAATATAATCCTTTATTTTTTGTTTTATTTCTACACCAATCCCAGTAGAGCCATAGTATCGCTAAGAGCGGCTTTCTCCGCCAGATTTACTATTTCGCCCATTGCTTTTTCATTGTGCTCTATGTATTTAGATAAATGGGCGTAGACAACTATTGTCTCGTCAAATGACAATGCAGCGCCTTTTCTTTCGGTATACAATGCAAGAAAGCAGGCATTCAGACAATACATGAAGATTGGAAATCTCAAAGCATTAATCACTCCGCCAGCTTTACCATCCTTGAAATAATTTTTAAAAATGATATATACAAGATATTGTTCCATATTTGCTTCATATTGCTCGTCATCTATCGATGCTACCATCTTTTCCATATCCAGTCCGCCCTCTGATATCATCCTGTTGACTACATGGATTACATCGGCGGCCAGCATCTTCAAATATCCGCTTTCTTTTGTAAAATGCGTAAACATTATAAGAAATAGCTTTGTCAATAATCCTGATTCAGTCTCAAGATCATTCAGATTTTCTGCTAATGCAACTTGCGAGGTCCCATTGCAAAATGCTTTTATTACCTCGTCTATATCGCCGCCATTTCTCCATTCCTGTTCAAGCATATCGTTAAACAGAATCAACAGCCTCAAACGCTTACTAATTTTCAGCCTTCGATTTTGTACTATCGACAAACTAACCACCAAACCATTCAGCAAAAGCTCTTTCGTTTTCTGCTCTTCTTCTGATATTTGTCGATTTTCACCATTATTTTTTACTGTAAGTTCGATTTTATCCTTCTTAGAAAATAAAAGCCTTGCCACTTCCGGACAAGACACCTTAAACCCCATAAGCATATCATTCTCTGTAATCATCTGCATTTCGCGAGGATATGTCTTGCAAGTGAAGCACATATTATCTGGACCAATTTCCTTGTATATCTCACACAGATTGCTCTCATCAAGAAAAGGACATCTTAGATCATTATCCATTCTAAAGCAATATTTACCAGGCTGACCGACAATATTGGCTTTCAATTTTTCTCCGAAGTCACCCTGTATACTCATATACTTTTCATACGTTCCATCGTCTATATATATACTCCATCCACCGGCGCAACATGTTTCAGGGCATGCAGATCCGATGCAACTAAAGTTTGTAAACACGTCAAGCTTATAGTAATTCATATATACCGCCTACTAATTTCAATTATTAAATTTAACGTTTCTAAAACGCAGGTAAAATTCATCACGTTCCACATAATTCCATTCAATTTTCTCGCAAACAAATCCAATTTCATACATATCGTTAATTAAATTTGCCAAAAAATAGTCTTTTGTTCCGAAGCTTGCCAATTGCTTTGGCGGAATCTTTCCATCCAATCTAATATATGGTTCATTATGAATATGGCTCATAATTACGTATTTTACGTTACGGAGTTGCCTTAAAAAACTCTTTGTAACTATTGTTAAAGCAACGACGCCTTCGTTATCATCTATGAACTATGCAATTTCTTTCCATCTATCAATCGTAAATAATTTTTCTGCATATTCACATACCGGAGTTGCAATTATTTTTTCCATATGATTCCCCCATTAGTGCATTCTGCACCTATATAATAGAATGTGCATATCTGTTTATTTCATTTTATGCTAATAACGTACATGTACTATTTATCTTCTTTTATATAAAACGTCCCTATTCCACCGATTCCTATTATAATGGCGGTTATTCTGATTATCCATACAAAGTACGTGTTGAATATAAAAGAACAGATTTTTGTTGCCTCCGCGCCCCCGATTAATAAAGCCACAATATATCCAAAAGCTGATAGCGCTCCCAAAAAGAAAGTTAATAGTATTCCAACAGAATAAATTTTAATTATAGCTTCTCGTATCTTTTTCATATTACTCCTTTTAAAGGCCCCAAACAGGTAAAATTCCACTTAAAACTAACACTGAAATTATATAGTGTAAGCCTATCCATACAATACTGTTTTTTAGAGTTTCTTTAACATCAGATTTTGCTATGCCAATTGCTGTATACGTACACAACGCAAGCGGTGGAGTAATTCCCTCCATAGCACCTGTAATTACAGGAAGCATAATCGCAGCTTTTAATGGATTACCTCCAGCCGCCGCATAAACTGCTATGATTGTTGTTCCAAATATCTTAGTTTGAGCACTCCCCGGCAAAACCATTCCCAGAATTGCACACACCAATGGAAGAACAAATGATAATACAATCATATTCATATTCAAGTTTTGAATGTAATTTCCAATATTTTTTCCAACCGAAGTAGCATTAAACAAATTACTTATACAATATGCAAAATAAATAGTTGCAGATACTGATATTATACTTTTAGAATTTTTTGCAATTGCACGCGGTATCTCCTTTATGTCTGCTTTATTATCACATGATAATAAAGCGTATAAGCCGGCAACACCCGGAACGAAAAGTAAAAGTGAGCTCGACATATTTTTAGCTCCACTCCCTAATCTTTCCGTAAAAAAGCCATCCTTAAATAGATAGTCCAAAACGAATGGCACAATCACAATAATTGGAATCAACAAACTTTTCCAGCCACTAACAAACGTTTCCCTTAAACTAGGCATGTCCTCTTTTGCAATAGGTTTGACATTATATTTTTTACAAAAATACATCAATGTTATAATGCGTTGAATAATGAACCAAAAGGCTACTCCCCACATGACCAACCAAAACTTAGACTGCGAAAGAGCATCCCCTGCATATTCGTTATAACAGGCTAATGCCGCTAAAATCACACCAGAGGGCGGTATCATGTTTCCCATCGTTGATGATGCCGCCTCGATATTGGCAGCCAAATGCGACGGAAATCCAGTTTTTTTCATGGCTGGGATGGTAAATACACCTGTGGCTGCAACATTCCCTGCTCCTGAACCTGATAATGCACCCATCACTGTAGATACGACAATCGCAGAATATCCAGCACCTCCGCGTATTCTCCCAAATAGCGCCGTTATAAAGGCGACAAGTTTTTCTACAGTATGTGTCCTTTCAAGAATCTGTGCAAGCACCATAAACGCTACAATAGCATAGAACAAGGTGTCCTTTGATGTTTTAATAATATAATCGAAAAAATGTTTCCATTCATTTGTTAATCCAATCATTAGTACGTAACAGAAAAACATACTTTCAAATATCGGTCTCTTTAATTTTGTTGAAAGAAACCAAAAAAGCACTATCAACGCTATTATATATATAATTTCAATTGGCATTCCGAATACCTCCTCCTTCAGTGTATAACAATGTCAATACCTTCATCAGAAATTATCTTTATGAGTTCCATAGTTTTAGAATATTTCGTCTTCAGTTCCTCATACGAAGAAGCAATAATACATATGGATGCTGCTCGATCACCACTTGAACCCACTTTGTCAATCTTATATCCTTTGGATTTATATATTTCAAAGTGTTCACATACCCCCATCTTTACCGCGTCTTCAAAGCCTTCAAATTCTGCTATTTTTCCGGGATGGCAATATATAAATTCATTTAACATAAACTGTTTTCTCTCCAATTTGTTTATCACAACCGGCTTATGTAATGACATATTGACTGTTTCTTTAACTATATCTATCCCTGTAAACCATTTTATTGATTTATATTTTTCACCACCACCTGTTCTTGCACTAAATTCAACTACATATACATTGTCCTCCTTCACTATCAGCTGTACCAATAGCGGACAATTATCCAGCTCAAAGGCATTAGCAATTTTTGAGATGATATCTTTTATTTTCCCAAGTGATATTTGCAGATACTCAAATGGAATCAACGTGCTTCGGCAAACAATAAATGTGTTATCATCACGCAATTTTTCAATTTTAGATACTGCAAGAATATCTACTTTCGAATTCACAACAACTGCATCAACTGAATACTCTTCCCCAGCTATATATTCCTCAACTATCGCGGTTGAAGTCCTACTATAATCAATTGCCCTCGAGATAGCCTCCTGTAATTTTTCTTGCGAATTTATACGAATAACTCCTTTTGAACTGTTGCAATCCACCGGCTTTACAACAACAGGATAATTTATTTCTTGGCATATCTTACCTTTAGTAGAAATAATGTAATAGTTGGCAGTTGGTATTTCAAATAAGGTGAAGATCTTTTTCATGTACAGCTTATTTGTTACTTCAAGAGCTTTTTGTGCGCTGATATAACATGGAAGGCCCAAACGCTCAGACAATAATGCCATTGTATTTAACGCTTGGTCCGTACATACAGTTATTATTAATGTCACGTGATTATCACGTGCTATTTTCTCCACTTCTGCAACATCTAGTGTACTAACCTGAAAGTAAATATCACAAGCACTTCTTGCCGGTGGATACTCATTCCAGTCAACAAGTAAAACCTCGTATCCCGCGCTTTTTAATATTTCTATTAAGTATTTTTGAGGATAGCCTCCTGCAAGTACCAATGCATTCATACTTTTCTTCCATCTTTCTTCACAAAAATTCAGTGCTAACTTTGACAATTCCGCATATATATCACATCTTTGCATTACTTACCAGTTTCTGCCACTCTTCATCTCCCTGCATTATCTGAATCCACTCGGAAAGTTCTGTCTGAATTGCCTCATTATATATTCCTGCCGCCAAATAGCGTTCGAACTGAACTCTTTTTATATACACAAACATCTGTTCGTTTTCCAATTTTGCCGATAGATTTAGTGCTAGTTCAATATCAAAATCGAATTCCTTAGGTGAATAGTACTTTTCTCCCTCAGATATCCTTTGAACTATCTTTTCCAGTGCCAAGTCCATTTTTCCTTCAAGAATATTGCAAACAACATCTGTATTATTGCACAGAAATAAAATGTCAGCTTTTACTAGTAGATTGCTTTGATAAGCGTATCCTTTTATT
>JAZUHR010000272.1:0-3290 GCA_045641825.1 Lachnospiraceae bacterium | reverse complement strand
ATTAAGGATAATCAAGTCAAAAAGCTTTGATAATGCTGAAAAAAAGCCATTTTCAGGGTTTAAATAATTGCTCAAAATAAGCCTCCGAATCACATACTTATCTAACTTATTATTTTAGCCGATTACCATATTTTTTGCAATGATTTATTCCTTATAAATACCTATCCAAAATATGAAAAAAAGGGAAACAACCTGCGTTGCTTCCCAAATTCTTATTTCATTTCATCCTTGTAAAGAAGGTCGGCATAAATACCGCCCAATTTTTCCAGTTCTTCTGCAAGCATGGATGCATAAAGCTTGGCGCCTGTAAAGGTAAGGTGGGTATTGTCAGCCTTGCCCTCCGGGAAATTTTCCCATACATCTGCATCAAAATTCATGTACCACTGTCTGCTCTTTTCCTGGCCTGCAGCCTCGATGGCCATGCCTGTCTTGTAGGTCATGTCGATAAAGGCAACGTTTTCTTCCTCTGCAGCGTCCTTCATGGCACGCACATAATTCCCATGTGAAAAAACGAGGATACCGTTTTCATCAAAGCCTCTTCTCTCGATAGGAGAAATCAGCACAGGAATAGCCTTGTGCTTTCTGGCCACCTTAATATAGGTCTTGAGATTAGCCTTAAAAGAAGTAAAGGGCTCGGTGTACCGTAAAGGATCCTGGCTTTTTTCATCATTATGACCAAACTGGATAAAGAGAAAATCGCCCTTTCCGATCTCGTCATCGATGCGCTTAAGACGTCCCTGATCCATAAAGCTCTTGGTGCTTCTGCCGTTTATGGCATGGTTTTCCACCTTAACATCCGGGCTTAAGTAGAGAGGCAGCATCTGGCCGATGCCGGTCTCCGGATACGCCTTGTAGGTCTTCTGCGCTACTGTGGAATCCGATGCATAAAAAATATGTCTGATTTTTGGCTGCTTTTCCATAACTCTCCTAAGGAACTATCTGATATCTGTCATTGCAACGCCATCCATGTCGTCGAACGCCTGATTTTCACCAACCATGCCCCAGATAAAGGTATAATTTCTGGTGCCGCATCCGCTGTGGATAGACCAGGAAGGAGAGATAACAGCCTGCTCATTTCTCATAACGATATGACGTGTCTCTGTAGGCTCGCCCATGTAATGGAATACGCAGTCGTTCTCGCCCATCTCGAAGTAGAGATATACTTCCATTCTTCTGTCATGTGTATGGCAAGGCATAGTGTTCCAAACGGAGCCCTCCTCCAGGTGTGTCATACCCATAACCAGCTGGCAGGACTCTACCTGGCCCGGAAGAATGTACTTGCAGATAGTTCTGTGGTTAGCATCCTGTAAGGTGCCCAGCTCAACCTTGTTGCAATCCTTAACGATAACAACGCCGTCCTCTGCTACGCCGTTAGGCTTAATGAGAACTGTAGGATAAGACTTATGAGCAGGTGCGGAGTTCAGATAGAACTTTGCAGGACATGCAGCATCCTTGGATTCGAAGGAAATATCCTTAGCGCCCATACCGATGTACATACCCTCTTTGTACTCAAGTGTGTAAGCCTTGCCGTCAATATTGATAATACCGGTACCACCGATATTGATAACGCCCATTTCACGTCTCTCAAGGAAGTACTCTGCTCTCAGCTCATCGCCTGCTGTAAGAACCAAAGTCTTACCTACAGGAACAGCTGAACCTGTGATAATTCTGTCGATATGGCTGTAAACAAGCTTAATCTCGTTCTCGCCGAAAAGATCGTCAATCAAAAACTCCTCACGAAGTCTGTCGGTGTCATAATGCTTCACATCTCTTGGTGATGCTGCTGTACGTAATTCCATTTTTTATCCTCATCTTTCCTGAGTGCATGTAAGCACTCATACTATTCTATCATTCCCTCTAAATAAAGGCAATAAGATTTGTAGTTTTCCAACACTATAATCAAAACCCGGGATTCACTCCCGGGTTTTGAAAGGCCGCAATGCGGGGTGTAGGGGCCTCCGTATTGCGGCCTTTATTCCTTGTAAAAATCCAAATGAAATGACACCGTCATTTCATTTGAAGCGAGCACTTTAGTGCGAAGCGACTATCTCTGTACACGTCCTGAAGCATCGCCACCAGCCAGAGTCTCAACCTCCTTACGGGAAACGAGGTTGAAGTCACCAGGGATTGTATGCTTAAGAGCAGAAGCTGCTACACCATACTCAAGAGCTGCCTTGAAATCCTTACCGTCTACGAGGCCACAGATAACGCCTGCTGCGAAGGAGTCGCCGCCGCCAACACGGTCAACGATAGGATGAAGGTTGTACTTTCTTGAATGGTAGAATTCCTTTGTATCTCTGGAGTACATGCAAGCTGACCAACCATTGTCGGATGCAGAATGAGACTCACGAAGAGAGGATACGCAGTACTCGAAGTTGTAGTCTGCTACCATCTGCTCAAAGATGGACTTGTAGCCTGCCAGCTCAAGCTCACCGGAAGTAACATCTGTGTTACCAGGCTTGTAACCAAGAACAAGCTCAGCATCCTCTTCGTTACCGATACAAACATCAACATACTGCATAAGGTTCTTCATAACCTTCTGAGCCTTCTCGGAAGACCAAAGCTTCTTTCTGAAGTTGAGGTCGCAGGAAACCTTTACGCCATGCTTCTTTGCTGCCTTAAGAGCTTCCTCTGTAAGCACTGCAGCAGCATCAGATACTGCAGGTGTGATACCTGTGAAATGGAACCAGTCAGCGCCCTCGAAGATCTTATCGAAATCGAAGCCAGCAGGTGTAGCTGTAGAGATAGAGGAATGTGCTCTATCGTAAACAACCTTGGAAGGACGAAGGGATGAACCTGTCTCGAGGTAGTAAATACCAACTCTCTCACCGCAACGAGCGATGTTGTCTGTCTTAACGCCAAACTTTCTGAGAGCTGCTACAGCGCAGTCACCGAGCTCGTTGGCAGGAAGAGCTGTAACGTACTCTGCATTGTGGCCGTAATTTGCAAGAGAAACCGCAACGTTTGCCTCGCCGCCGCCGTAGTTAATATCAAACTCGTCAGCCTGAATGAACTTCTCATTGTTGGGTGTGGAAAGTCTGAGCATGATTTCGCCCATTGTTACTACTTTAGCCATATGTAGCCTCCTTTAATTTGAATCAAAAATAATTTTGATTTTAGCACAATTTCTTTCGAATACTATTCTACTCCAAATCAAATAAAATTTCCACCCTTTTTTACAAAAAATTGTAAGCACTTACATTACTGTAAATAATCAAAATGCGCTCGTATCAAACTGATCGGCTTCGGAAGCGTTTTCAAGACCTTCCTTTGCCTCAGCTTCGAGTTTG
>JAZUHR010000271.1:0-6230 GCA_045641825.1 Lachnospiraceae bacterium | reverse complement strand
CTTACCTGCTTCTTCCTTTCTTGCTCCCAGCAAGTACAAACAGCTCTTGGAGTTCCATTCCAAATTCCCGGGAATGGGCTAAAACACGCTGTTTCTGCATCTGTGGGGCACTGTTTTTTCGAGGAGTCTTGACGGTTTAAGAAAAACAAAACACGACCCAGGAGCGGGTCCGAACTTTCCTTTCTTTTCCTACTCGAAGGTCGTTGCATTGTTTTTTTGAAATTGTCATAGTGAGGAGAAAAAATAGTGCACCACAGAAGAATTCTTTTTCTCCGTCACAACAACTTATCACTCAAATTCCACCGTGCCCGGGGGTTTGCTGGTAAGGTCGTAGAATACGCGGTTAATGCCCTTTACCTCGTTTATTATGCGGCTCATAACCTTCTGGAGCACTTCGAAAGGTATCTGGGAAGCCTCAGCAGTCATGAAGTCAACCGTTTCTACCGCACGGAGTGCGCAGGCATAGTCATATGTACGCTCGTCGCCCATAACACCTACAGAGCGCATGTTGGTAAGGGCTGCGAAATACTGGTCGGGGAGCTTCTTGAAGTCAGGATAGTTGCCTGATTTGAATGCGAGAGCTACCTCTTCTCTGTAGATAAAGTCCGCATCCTGCACGATTCTTACCTTTTCCTCAGTAACCTCGCCGATAATACGGATACCCAGGCCGGGACCTGGGAAGGGCTGTCTGAACACAAGTGCTTCCGGAATACCGAGCTCCAGACCAGCGCGTCTTACTTCATCCTTGAAAAGATTACGAAGTGGCTCGATGATTTCCTTGAAATCCACGTAGTCAGGAAGTCCGCCTACATTGTGGTGAGACTTGATGACTGCGGATTCGCCGCCGAGACCGGATTCAACCACGTCGGGATAAATAGTACCCTGTGCCAAAAAGTCTACAGCACCGATTTTCTTTGCTTCCTCTTCGAATACGCGAATGAATTCTTCACCGATGATTTTTCTCTTGCGCTCAGGCTCTGTAACGCCTGCCAATTTTCCATAGTATCTCTGCTGTGCATTAACACGGATGAAATTTAAGTCGAACTGACCGTTGGGGCCGAATACAGCCTCTACTTCGTCGCCTTCATTTTTACGGAGAAGACCATGATCTACAAACACGCAGGTAAGCTGCTTGCCGATAGCACGTGAGAGGAGACCTGCTGCTACGGAAGAGTCCACACCGCCGGAAAGAGCAAGAAGCACCTTGCCGTCGCCTACTTTTTCACGGATAGACTTAATAGCGTCCTGTACGAAGGAATCCATGCGCCAGAGACCTGCACAACCACAGATATTGCGCACAAAGTTAAAAAGAATTTCCTTACCGTAAACTGTATGAAGCACCTCGGGATGGAACTGAATAGCGTAAAGTTTCTTGTCGGCATCGCAGTCTGCGGCTACAGGACAATCTGCAGTGTGGGCTATAACCTGGAAGCCCGGTGCGGGCTTGGAAATATAGTCGAAATGACTCATCCATACGATAGCCTCTGAAGGAACTCCCTGGAAAAGTCCGTTTCTTCCCTGCTCAGCGGTAAAGAAGGTGTTGGTCTTGCCATACTCGCGGACAGGAGCTTTTTCAACCTTGCCGCCGAGAACATGGTTCATAAGCTGCGCACCGTAGCAAAGTCCGAGAACCGGGATTCCGAGCTCAAAGAGCTCTTTGGTATAAGTGGGAGCACCCTCCTCGTAGCAGCTGTTGGGGCCGCCTGTAAGGATGATACCCTTCAAATTCATAGCTTTGATTTTTTCGATAGGAGTGCGGTATGAGAGAATTTCACAGTAAACATTGCATTCTCTGACACGTCTGGCTACCAGCTGATTGTACTGGCCACCGAAGTCCAGTACCAGAATCATTTCCTGATTTGTCATGTTAATTCCTTTCTTTAAAAGATGTAGAAAAAACAAATATAAGTATAACCAATATACCATAGAATGGGCTTTGCTACAAGTCACAGGCCTTTTACTTTTTCTACTATTATTTATAAGATTGGGAGATTTTTTGAAAATTTGTTAAATGGGATCTCCGGGCGGGAAAAGCAAGCAAAAGCAAGCAAGAATAAAATTCTTTATTCGCCGGAGCAAATATGATATCATATAGACTCACTGGAACTACTATATTTTTGTAGGATTAATTATGAATTTGCAAAAACTTTTAAGCCTGACTCGTCAGGGAATAGAAGCATACAACATGATAAATGATGGGGACAGAATTGCCGTGGGAGTATCCGGAGGTAAGGACTCGCTGACCTTGCTCCTTCTGATGAAGCATCTGCAGAAATTTTATCCCAGGAAATTTGATCTGATGGCCATAACATGCGATGTGGGCTTTGAAGGAATGGACTTCGGAGAGGTGGAGAAACTTTGCCAAAGCCTTGATATTGCCTATGAAATTGTCCATACCCAAATCGCAGACATAGCCTTCGGGGAGACCAATAAAGGCAGACCCTGTTCGCTATGTGCCAAGATGCGAAAGGGAGCTATGTATGCCAGATTAAAAGAGCTTGGACTCAACAAAATGGCCTACGCTCACAATAAGGATGACTTCATAGAGACCTCGCTTATGTCGCTTTTGCATGAGGGGCGATTTTACGCCTTTCCGCCAGTGACGGAGATGGAGGACTCGGGAATTACCGTTATCCGCCCCATGATTTACCTGCCGGAAAATACTATACGAAGGTTCGCTGAGAGCGAGAGACTGCCGGTGGTGAAAAATAAGTGTCCTGTGGACAATGCTACAGCCAGGGCGTATGCAAAAAAACTAATGTCTGATATAGTGGCAGAAAATCCCGGAGCTAAGGACAAATTTCTTCATGCCCTTGAAAAGGCGAAGCTGTCTGATTGGCCCGAAAAAAAAGGAGAATAGAATGAAAATATATGTTGATTTTGATGATATTTTATGTGAAACAGCCGCAGCATTTACTGTGATGGCTCACGAAATGTTTGGCACAAATGTGCCCTATGAGGAGGTTCACTTCTTTGATTTGCAGAAGTCCTTCGGACTGACTGCAGAACAGTATGAGGCTATGATGATACGAGGACATTTGCCGGAGGTGCTGATTTCCTACGAAGAGACACCTGGGGCTTCAAAGATGCTAAGAAATTGGATTGACAGAGGACACGAGGTCTTTATTATGACCGGGCGCCCCGCATCTGCTTATGAGCCTTCCAGAAAGTGGCTTGATAATCACGGACTTTCGGATGTTGCGCTTTTCTGCGTTAATAAATACGGACGTGACAGCTTCATAAAGGGGAGCTCTTTCAGCCTGGAACTGCCTGATTTTTACAGCATGCACTTTGATTTCGCGGTAGAGGACTCGCCGTCAGCCTTTAAGCACCTGGCTAATTGGCCGGATTTGCGCGTGGCTGTTTATGACAGACCATGGAATAAAGAGGCGGAATTCCCTAATGAGAATTATGTGAGATGCCTGAATTGGGAGACAATAGACGATTTTTTAAAGAAAATTGAAGCATAATTTTGCCAAAGGTGTAAATTTTACCTTTTCTTAATAGATATTATTTACAATAGATTGTATTATAAAAGGTAGCACCTTTTTAGGAGAAAACTTATGCAGGATACCGAAAATCACGAATATAAGACCAAAATGCTGGAATACAATCAGGAACTTTTTGAAAGTATGTCGTATCTGGTGGATGCGGTATGGATAATTGATTTGAATGATGAGACGGTCTTTATTATGAGCGACCGAATGACGGATTATTATTCGAACAAAACTCTTACCTTGGCCCAAATTAGAGAAATGGTATTTGGAAACAGCAGACCCGGTAAACCAGGGGAAACGGTTAATTATTTTTATCCGGAATTCCTTAAAAATTTAAAGGGGACTTTTTCCTATGAGTCGAACTTCTCTGTGGATGGCATTGAGCATGTTATTCTTTGCTATATGACACCTGCGTATGATGAAGAAGGCAATGTGGCAGAGGTATTTATTGCCATGAGGGATATGAGAAACCAGCTCTATAAGGAGGCTTCCAATATCCTTTCCGGAGCCCAGATGGGATTATGGTATTTTATCTTGGACGAGGGTGATCCCAAATTTGTTATGGACTCCAATACGGCCAAGCTTGTAGGCGGAGATAATGATATTACACCGGAGCAGGCCTATGATTTCTGGTTTGAAAGAGTAGACGCAGAGTATAAGTCTCAGGTGCTTTCGGCAGTAGTAAAAATGCGTGCGGGTGTGCCTGCTGAGGTTGTGTACCCGTATCACCATCCTACCAGAGGAATAATAAACATAAGATGTGGTGGTTCGCTGGACGAAAAGTATAATGGCGCAGGCCAGCTGATTAAGGGCTACCATCAGGATATCACCGAATTTAATAATCGTCTTCTGAAGCAGATTGAGATGTCTGAAGCCATACAGAAGCATTTTGAAGCGGTATTCGAATTGGAAATGAGTGATGCTACACTAAGAATATTAAGTGACAGCCATAATGCTTTCAGGCCCTTTATAAATGAAGGCTGCAGGATTGACAAGGCCGCAGTTCCTATTAAATATGCTATCTGTTCTCATTCTAAGAAAAATTTTGAAGATATTACCAATATAGAGAAAATCAGTGAAATACTTGAAAAGCGGTCATCTGTCACGGTGGAAGTGGAAAGTATCACCATGGGCTGGCTTCGAATTACGCTTATTCCTTCTAATGTTGGTGTAGATGGCAAGATAGAAAAATGCATCTACCTTATTGAGAATATAGAAGCTATTAAAAAACAGGAGCAAATGGCGAAAAAAGAACTGGATGCCTCTCAACAGAAGGAGCGTGCGGAAAGAGAAATGCTTCATTCTGTAGCGGACATCTATGAATCAATGCATGTTTTAGATTTGGCAAAGCATACCGTGGAAGAAATAAAAGCCATAGAGGTTGTGCATGAGCTGGTGGAGTTACACCACGAGGAAGAGGTACAGAATCTGGTCATGAATGTTCTGCAGAAGAGAATCTGTGAGGAACACCGGGAGGATATGATTAATTTCGTCAAGCTTTCCGACCTTGAAAGTCGACTGAAGGGAAAGACCAATATTACTGCCGAAGCTATCGACGTAGATAATCAGTGGTATCGATTTGTGCTTATTAGAATCGGCAGTATTGATGATAAGCTTACCAGAGTTATTTTGGCTTCACAAAATATAGATGAAGATAAGAGGCGCGAAGAACGCTTCAGGGTGATGTCCCGTACCGATGAATTGACCGGAGTTTATAATCGCCATGCCTACGAAGAGAACGTTGGACATATAATGGAGGAAGGTATTGGCAGAGATCTTTGGTACATAGATGTAGATATTAATGGACTTAAGGCTACAAATGACAGCAAGGGACATGCTGCCGGAGACGAGCTTATACAGGGTACGGCAGATTGCCTGCAGAGAGTGTTCGGTAGTCGCGGCAAAGTGTTCAGAATGGGCGGCGACGAATTCTTAGCGACGGTCAGGAGCAGCGTTGAAGACATGAAGGAAATGATAAATGCTCTTGATGAAGCGAAGGTTAATTGGAGAGGAAGGTTTAATGAAGAGCTTTCTTTTTCAAAGGGAGTAGTATGCTCCGATGAAATTATTGACTGTACCGTGGCTCAGTTAGAGCAGGAGTCGGATAAGAGAATGTATAAGGAAAAGCGTGAGTACCACTTGAAATATGACAGGCGACAAGAGTAAACGGCAAAGTGCATAAAAAGAGCGGAGCACTCATCAAAAAAGAAGCACGCAAGGCTGCGCGCTTCTTTTATTTGGGCTAAAATCAAACCTTTTTGAACTTGCTTACTTCTTCGGAAAGATCATTGGAGATTCTTTCGTTGATAGCAGCTTCGCCGGAGATAGCCTTTATGCTGTTGGCCAGGTCAACTGCATTACCGGCAGCACTGGTAACACCATCGGCACATTCATCGATGGCAGCGCTGACAGCGGAAAGACTGTCATTCATCTGTTCCATGGTCTCATTGATTTCACCGGAGGCTGTTGCGAATACATCCAGGATATCCTTAATGGAGTTGGCATCTGTCTTGTAGGATTCTACGATGTCTACGAAGGAGTCATAGTCATGCATTACGTTCTCGTCTACGAAGAGGAGAATCTCTTCTGCATGTGTTGCAAGCTTTTCAACGGCGGTAATAACAGTCTCTGAAATAGTCTGAATGTTTGCAGCTGTCTGAGCTGAACTGTCAGCCAGGGATCTGATTTCGTCAGCAACTACTGCGAAGCCGCGGCCTGCTTCACCTGCTCTTG
>JAZUHR010000270.1:0-16177 GCA_045641825.1 Lachnospiraceae bacterium | reverse complement strand
GACTGCTTAGTGAGAATGGCGTAAAGAACGGTATGATCTGCGAGCTGGGCTGTGGCACCGGCAGTATGACCAGATTACTCAAAAAAGCCGGCTACGATATGATTGGCGTGGATATGTCTCCGGAGATGCTGGAGGTGGCCATGTACGACCATATGGAGGAGTCGGAGGGCATTCTTTTTCTCAATCAGGACATGAGAGAATTCGAGCTCTACGGCACCGTGGACGCTGTGGTATCCGTGTGCGATTCCATGAACTATCTGACCTCAGATAAGGACATTCTTAAGGTGCTGAAGCTGGCCAATAATTACTTGGAGGCGGGCGGAATTTTCATTTTTGACATGAAGACCGAGTACACCTTTTCACAGGAAATGGGCAATCGTGTCATCGTGGACAATCGTTGTGATGCCACCCTCATCTGGGAAAATCATTATAATCCCCGGAAAAAAATAAATTCCTACGACATTACTATTTTTAACAAGCTGCCGGAGGAGGAAGGGGACGACGAGGGAAACTACTTTGAGAGAATTCGGGAGACTCACCTGCAGAAGGCTTACGATTACGAGACGATAAAGGGGCTTATCGAGAAGGCCGGGATGGAATTCGTGGCGGCCTACGATGCTTTTACCCATGAGGCGCCCAGAGAGGATTCCGAGAGAGTATATTTTATAGCAAAAGAAAAGAAACAGGATGGTAAATACTATGGCAAATGATTATATAATTCGTGGCACAGCGGCCAATGACCAGGTACGATTTTTTGCGGCCACCACCAGAGAATTGGTAGAGCAGGCAAGAAAGTACCACAATACAGCACCAATCTGCACAGCAGCACTTGGCCGCAGCCTTACTGCCGTAGCCATGATGGGGGCTATGAGCAAGGGAGAAAAGGACCTGACCACCATTCAGATCAAGGGCGACGGCCCTATCGGTGGCATTACAGTTACCTCTGACTACCTGTCCAGAGTAAAGGGCTATGTGAACAATACAGATGTCATCCTGCCACCTAATGAAATGGGACATCTGAATGTAGGCGGGGCTGTGGGAAATGGCTATATTCAGGTGATTAAGGACCTGGGGTTAAAGGATCCATATGTGGGTGAAACCAATCTGA
The DNA here is from genome assembly GCA_045641825.1 of Lachnospiraceae bacterium. Classification (GTDB taxonomy): domain Bacteria; phylum Bacillota; class Clostridia; order Lachnospirales; family Lachnospiraceae; genus RGIG3528. The sequence goes on along the minus strand of JAZUHR010000270.1, from coordinate 15,069 downwards.
TCTCCGGAGAGATTGCAGAGGATCTGACAGCCTATTTTGCGATTTCCGAGCAGATCCCTAGCGCGGTGGCTCTGGGCGTCCTCATGAATAAGGACAATACAGTGCGTCAGGCCGGCGGTTTTATCATTCAGCTGATGCCATTTGCTGAAGAAGAGGTTATATCACAGCTGGAGCAGAAGCTTACTGAGGTCACAGCCATTACCGAGCTTCTGGACGAGGGCATGACTCCGGAAGAGATTATTGAGTATGTTATGGCGGGAATGGAGCCTCAGATTATGGAACGCAGAGACTGCCGGTATTACTGCAATTGCAGCAGGGAAAGAGTCAGCGCCGCTGTAGCCTCCATATCCAAGGTTGATTTGCAGGAGCTTATAGATGAGGGCCAGGAAATAGAAGTAAATTGCCACTTCTGTGACAAGAAGTATATTTTTTCAACAGATGCCCTTATAGCCATGAGAGACAGGTAAAGATTTTTTGGAATAGAGACAGTGTCTTTTGCCGGTGCGTCGATTCGCCGGAAAGCCGTAATAAAAGGGATAAGCACGTTTAATTTTACTTGAATTGTTTATGGGAGTATGATGCCCATAGAAAAGATACAGTATGATTTTATAAAAAGGAGTACGCTATGCCTACAGACGTTTACACATCACCACTTTCCGAAAGATATGCAAGCCGTGAGATGCAGTACATTTTTTCACAGGATATGAAGTTCCGTACCTGGAGAAAGCTTTGGATCGCTCTTGCTGAGGCTGAGAACGAGCTGGGTCTGCCTGTTACCAAGGAGCAGATCGCTGAGCTTAAGGAGCATGCCGAGGACATCAATTACGATGTAGCAAAGGCTCGTGAGGCTGAGGTGCGTCACGATGTTATGTCTCATGTATATGCATACGGCGTTCAGTGCCCGAATGCAAAGGGTATCATCCATCTGGGTGCTACCAGCTGCTACGTAGGCGACAATACAGATATCATCGTTATGACAGAGGGCTTAAAGCTGGTAAGAAAGAAGCTTCTTAACGTTCTTGCCGAGCTGTCCAAGTTTTCCGATAAATACAAGGCACAGCCTACACTGGCCTTCACCCATTTCCAGCCTGCACAGCCTACTACAGTAGGTAAGCGTGCTACACTGTGGATGCTGGAGCTCCTGCTGGATTTAGAGGACCTGGACCATATGATCGCTTCCATGAAGCTTTTGGGCTCCAAGGGTACTACAGGTACACAGGCTTCCTTCCTGGAGCTCTTCGAGGGCGATTTCGAGAAGGTAAAGGCTCTGGACAAGAAGATTGCGGAGAAGATGGGCTTCGCGGCCTGCTATCCGGTATCCGGTCAGACTTATTCCCGTAAGGTGGACACAAGAGTGCTTAACGTGCTGGCAGGCATCGCAGCCTCCGCACACAAGTTCTCCAACGATATTCGTCTCCTTCAGCACCTGAAGGAAATCGAGGAGCCCTTCGAGAAAAATCAGATCGGCTCATCTGCCATGGCTTACAAGAGAAATCCTATGCGTTCCGAGCGTATCGCATCTCTGGCCAATTACGTTATGGTAACAGCACTTAACCCTGCAATTACTTCAGCTACCCAGTGGTTTGAGCGTACTCTGGACGACTCTGCCAACAAGAGAATCTCAGTGCCGGAATGCTTTTTGGCTATTGACGGAATCCTTGATTTGTATTTAAATATAGTGGATGGTCTGGTCGTTTACGACAAGGTCATTGAAAAAAGACTTATGGCGGAGCTTCCGTTCATGGCTACCGAGAACATTATGATGGATGCCGTTAAGGCAGGTGGTGACAGACAGGAGCTTCACGAGAAAATTCGTCAGCTGTCCATGGAGGCCGGTGCCAATGTTAAGGCACGTGGTCTTGACAATAACCTTCTTTCTCTCATCGCAGCAGATTCTGCATTCGGGCTGTCCGAGGAAGAGCTTAAGGCTGCTATGGAGCCATCCCGTTATATCGGATGCGCATGCCTGCAGACAGAAGAATTCCTTAAGAATATTGTGGCTCCTATTCTCGCTGAGAATGCGGAGGTTCTGGGCATGAAGGCTGACATTAAGGTGTGATCTTCTATGAAAAAAAGCGGATTGATAAAGCTTATTTTTAGTGCAGTGCTGGTGGTCGCTTTGGCCACTGCACTGCTTTTTGTGTATAAAAACTATAAGGAAAAGTTCGTTGAGAACAAAAAAACGGTGGCCTATACTACCGATGTGCAGCTGGCAGAGGACGAAACACTTTTTATTCTGGAGAATGAAGTGTACAGCTACAATATAAAGAAAGCCAACGATAAGCATTATATCCAGCTGGATACAGCCATTAAGGTTTTTGGCATGCAGTTTGATGTGGATACGGTAAACGGCGTGGCATACTATACTTTGCCCACCATGAATCTGAAGCTGGTGCCTGACAGTGATACCCTTGTGGAAATGGTCATTCCGGGCTTCGAGGCGAACTTTGACCGCCATAAGAATCTAATTACGGTAGACGGTAAGCTCTATATCGATACAGATTTTGTGGAGAGGTATGCGGACCTTTCCTTTTCCTTCTACGAGAAGCCTGACAGAGCCGTAGTATATTACAAGCACGGGGAAAGCTTGTATTATACATTAAAGGACACGACACCTTTTCATAGTGAAATGTCTATAAAGAGTGATATCTACGAGCTACTGCCGGCAGGCACCAAGGTGCATTATATCAGCGGTACAGGTAATGCAGGTGCGGATTTTTACCGTATCATGACCGAGGACGGCCGTTACGGCTATGTGCAGAATAAACACCTGTCGGCCTCCTTCTATGAGACTTGGGAGTCGGATTTTACGGGCCCTGTGGAAAAGCATATTTTCGTGGAGGGACCTATCCGTCTGGGCTGGCACTACACGGCATCCCAAAAGGGCAACGAGACCTACAAGGATGTGGTGAAGAACACAGAGGGCATGAACGTTTACTCACCCAGATGGATGTATGTGGCTGATAATTCGGGGAATATTGTGAATTATGGTGAGGTGTCCTACGTGGAAAAGGCGCATGCTGCTGGCTATCAGGTATGGGTACTGGTGCAGGACTTCGACGGACCTGAGAATCTTGATATTGCCGTGCTCTTGGCGGACCGCGAGGCACGCAAGCGCCTGGCTGAAAATATGGTAAATGAAACAGTTCTCCTGGGAGCTGATGGCATCAATCTGGACCTGGAGGAAGTGAACCAGAAGTCTGCCAAGGATTTCGTTCAGTTTATCAAGGAACTCTCCATCCTGGCTCATTCAAAGGGACTGGTGCTGTCTGTAGACAATCTGGTGCCTCTGGGCTACAATACCTATGAACTGGGAGAACAGGCGAAATATGCAGATTATATAGTTATTATGGCCTACGATGAGCACTACGCAGGCAGCAGTGAGGCGGGCTCGGTGGCCTCCATCGGCTACACCAGAAAGGCCATCGCGAATACAGCAGCTCAGGTGCCCAAGAATCAGATCGTGATTTCCGTGCCTTTTTATACCAGACTCTGGGAGACTGACTCCAAGGGAAGCCTCTCCTCCAGTGCAGTATCTATGCTGAAGGCCAATGCCCACGTGGAGAAAAACAAGCTGGAGAAAAAATGGGACAGCGACGTGTGCCAGAATTATGTCACATATTCCCTGTCCGGTATCACCTACCAGATGTGGCTGGAGGACAACGAAAGCCTTAAGATAAAGCTGGAAGCCATCCAGAACGCCGGCGTCGCCGGTATGGCCGCATGGCGCCTAGGCTTCGAGGAGGACGACACCTGGGACCTCATCACCTCAATCATCAAATAGTGTCACCGGGGACGGTTCTGTAGTGTCACCGGGGACGGTTCTGATTGACAACTTTTGTCAGTAGGGACGGTTCTGATTGACAACTTTTTAGAAAAATATGGAAACAAAAGTAATTCAAATTAACAGAGACAACATAAAAAAAGAAGACTTCGAAGAAGCAGGAGAAATCCTTAGAAGCGGCGGACTTGTAGCTTTTCCTACAGAGACGGTCTACGGTCTGGGAGGAGACGGCCTGAATCCCGAGGCATCGGCAAAAATCTATGCTGCCAAGGGCAGACCCTCCGACAATCCGCTGATTATCCATATCGCTGAGGTCAGTGATATAGAGAAGCTGGCTGTAGACATACCGGAAATAGCCTACAGGTGTGCGGAATGTTTTTGGCCGGGGCCTATGACCATGATTTTGAAAAAAGCCAATATCGTGCCATCTGAGACCACAGGAGGCTTATCCACGGTGGCCATAAGGCTTCCGTCCGACGAGATAGCGAGGACACTGATAAGAGAGTCGGGCGTATATATAGCGGCGCCATCTGCCAATACGTCGGGCAGACCTTCACCTACCAGGGCGTCACATGTCTATGAGGACCTGGCGGGGCGTATAGATATGCTGATTGATGGTGGCTCCTGCGAGATAGGGCTGGAGTCCTCCATCATTGATTTGTCCGGAGAGCAGCCCCTTATCCTGCGGCCTGGCTTCATCACCAAGGAGGATTTTGAACGGGTGGTGGCATCCGTAGAGTACGACAGAGCGGTGGTAGCCAAGACCATGCAGAAGGATGTGGTGGCTAAGGCCCCCGGAATGAAGTACCGCCACTATGCTCCAAAGGGACAGATATATATCGTGGAGGGCGAAGCCGCGAATGTGACGGAACGTATAAATAATGAGTGTGCTGCGCATGAGGCAGTCGGCATCAGCTGTGCAGTGGTATGCTCCCATGAAAATGCTGAAAAATATACCTGTGAGCATATTTACGACCTGGGACTCAGGACTGAGGAAAAAGCGGTATCATCCCATCTTTTTGATGCTCTGCGTCAGCTGGATACAGATGGAATACAGGTGATTTATTCGGAAAGTTTTGAGGATTTGAAACTTTCCGAAGCCATTATGAACAGGCTCAGAAAGGCAGCGGGCTATAATTTTATCGAGGTGTGACCCGATATAAAATATTACATACAGCAAGGAGAAAAGATTATGATAGCATTAGGATGTGATCACGGCGGATATGCACTTATGCACGAGGTAAAAAAGCACCTGGAGGCTCGGGGCCTGGAATACAAGGATTTGGGCACCTATTCCGAGACCTCTGTTGACTACCCTATTTACGGCAAGCTGGTAGCAAACGCTGTAGCAAATGGAGAATGTGAAAAGGGCATTCTTATCTGCGGCACAGGCATCGGTATTTCAATGACAGCAAATCACGTAAAAGGCATCAGATGTGCCCTCTGCCATGATGTTTTTTCAGCAAAGGCGACCCGTGAGCACAACGATGCCAATATCCTGGCAATGGGCGGTCGTATCGTAGGCCCGGGACTGGCGCTTATGATTGTGGATACCTTCCTGGACACACCTTTTTCCAACGATGAGAGACATATCAGAAGAATTAAGATGATTGAGGAATAAGTTTTATACGTACATGGGTAACAGAGGATGAGCTGTCTGATGAAAAGCTTAGGGCGTTGCGTGCCGAGGTACAGACAAACTAGTGAAAAGCTTATAGGCAAATTACAGGGACCGCGAGAGCGGTTCCTTTTTCGTGATTGGATAGTTTGATATTGTGTGTGACAAATGAAAGTGTTAGAATAACTTTGTATAGGATTATTTAGGAGGGATTACCCCAATATGAATATAATTATTGTAGGCTGCGGACGAGTAGGCTTTATCCTGGCGAAGGAGTTGTCCGCTGAAAAACATGATATAACGCTGGTGGACAGGTCCGCCGATAAGATTCAGCCCGCTGTAAGCACTATGGATGTGCAGGGTGTTACAGGCAATGCCACCACATTTTCTACGCTTATGGAAGCAGGGGTAAAGAAGGCCGACATTCTCATTGCGGTTACTTCAGAAGACGAGATTAACATGATCAGCTGCATGATTGCCAAGAAGGCCAATCCCCGCTGCCAGACCATTGCGCGTATCAGAAAGCCGGAGTACCTGCCGGAGCATAACTTTTTTAAGAATGCTCTGAATATGTCCATGATCATCAACCCGGAATTTTCTGCGGCCCGCGAGATTTTGCAGCTTATTTCCATACCCGAGGCCCTGGAGGTGGATTCCTTTGCGAGAGGCCGTGTAGAGCTTTTGCGTCTGGAAATCGGGAAAAATTCAGTGCTGAACGGCATGAGAGTACAGGAAGTATCCAGAAAATTCGATCGTTCCGTGCTTATTTGTATCCTGGTTCGTGATAACGAGGTATCTATCCCCAACGGTAATACGGTACTGGCAGCTGGAGATAATATTTCCGTTATTATTTCCAAGCATCATATTTCTGAATTCTACAATACGGTTAACGGCACCAAGCTTAAGCCGATTAAAAATGTTATGATAGCCGGTGGCGGTACGACAGCCCACTACCTGGCTGAGCTTCTTATAGATAACGGCATCCATGTAAAAATCATTGAGCAGAATCGCGAGAGATGTGAATACCTCTGCAATGAACTGCCCAAGGCCGAGATTCTAAATGCCAGTGCCTCCAATCACACAGTGCTTCTGGAAAACGGCCTGGAGGACATGGACGCTTTTGTAGCTATGACCAGTGCAGACTCTGAGAATGTATTTCTTTCACTCTACACTCATCAGATTTCCGAGCGCTGCAAGCTGATTACCCGTATCAATAAGACTGAAGAGGACGACATTATCTCCTCACTACCGATAGGTGCAGTAATCACACCGAGAAAGCTGACTGCAGAGCATATTTTACAGCACGTTCGCGCAGCACAAAACAGCAAGGGCTCCAATGTGGAAGCTCTTTATAAGCTGATGGACGACAAGGTAGAGGCCTTGGAGTTTGCTATCCGCGAGGATGGGCCTGCCTGCAATGTGCCTTTTATGGAACTCAAGCTTAAGAAAAACCTGCTGGTGTGCGCTATCGTGCGTGGTAAAAGCATCATCACTCCTTCCGGACGCGATATGCTGAAAGTGGGAGATACCGTAGTCGTAGTTACCACCAATATGGGACTTAACGATATTTCGGATATACTTGCTAATTAGGGGCTTCCACTTCGTTCCATAAAAGGAGAAAAAGGTCACTGAGCCATGATAGTTCATGCTACGCATGAAGGCTCAGTGTGTCAAACTCCTTCGGAGTTGCTCCATTTATTCCACTTCGTTACATAAAAGGAGAGAACATGAATCTTAGAGGTGTTTTCAGAGTGCTCAGCTATGTGGTGGGAGCGGAAGGTGTTTTCCTTCTGCTGCCGGCCATAGTGGGCTTTATATATGGTGAAATATTCGGGGCGGTGACCTATCTGATAGTGGCGGCGGTCTGTCTTCTGTTTTTCGTGTTATCAGTAGGCTTCGGGCGACGTCACAAGGCGGAAAGCAGAGGCTTCTATGTCAAAGAAGGCTTCGTGACGACGGCACTTTGCTGGATTGTTATGTCACTGATTGGTGCTGTTCCGTTCGTAGTGACCGGTGATATCCCCAATTATGTGGATGCCCTTTTTGAAACGGTGTCCGGCTTTACCACCACAGGTTCCTCCATACTTTTTGACGTGGAGTGTATGCTGCACTGTAATCTCTTTTTCCGCAGCTTTACCCATTGGATAGGCGGTATGGGAATTCTGGTTTTCGTCATGGCCATCATGCCCATGTCGGGTTCGGCGTCCCTGTCTCTCATGAAGGCTGAGTCCCCCGGACCATCTGTATCCAAGCTGGTTCCGAAAATTCAGACCACAGCCCTTATCCTCTATGTGCTTTACATCGTGTTGACAGTGCTGGAATTCGTGCTCCTGCTTTTTGACGGCGACATGCCGGTATTTAACGCTATCTGCCATACCTTTGGTACTGCAGGTACAGGCGGATTTTCAGTGACCAACGATTCGGTGGCCGGGTATTCCGATTATGTAAAAATCATAACCACCGTTTTCATGATGCTGTTCGGCCTGAACTTTACCTTCTACTACCTGCTTCTTATGAAAAAATTCAGGGATGCCTTCGGTATGGAGGAAATCAGATGGTACCTGCTCATATATTTGTTTGCGGCAGTGACCATTATTGGCTCACTTTTTGTTAATGGAATCAGTCTCTCGGGGAATGTGCTGGGGTCTTTTTTCACCTGTGCCAGCCTTATGACTACCACGGGGTACACCATTGTGAACTACAATGACTGGCCGGTATATACGCATATCGTTTTCATGCTGCTGATGTTTATAGGCGGCTGCGCGGGCTCTACCGGCGGTGGCTTCAAGGTGTCACGTATCATGCTGCTTATAAAGCAAATCGGTAAGGAAGTGCGCCAGCAGATTCACCCCAATCGCGTGTACATCGTAAGAGTGGATAAAAAACCGGTGCCCCACGAGGTCATCAAATCCTGCAATACCCTGCTGATTGCCTACCTTTTCATCTTCGCTGTGTCCCTGCTAATCGTGGCCTGGGACGGCTTTGACCTGACCACCACCTTCGTAGGCGTCCTCGCGACCTACAACAATATCGGAGCAGGTCTGGGAGGAGTCGGTGTAGGAGGCAGCTTTGGGATCTTCTCCGATACATCCAAGATTGTAATGATTTTTGATATGCTGGCAGGCCGACTTGAAATCGTGCCGATGCTGCTGCTGTTCCATCCAACCACGTGGTCGAAATAAAAAGGAGCCCCTTATGGAAAATTTGAAGCTTTTCAGAAGAAGATTTATTCCTGACGAACTGGTCTACCTCCGGGACGACGAGATAGTATCAGTAACAGAGGACAAGATAGTGACCAGATGGCAGTCCATCAAGCCCCGCCAGGACTTCGCCTACGGCGAGTCTACTTATTATCGCAAAAAAGGCATAAAGGTCTCCCGCATTATGGATAAGGACCGGAATTTCCTCTACTGGTACGTGGATATTGTGCGCGAACGCGGTCCTGAAGCCCTCAAGGTGGCAGATAATGTGCGCCTGAATTCGAAAGCTGTGGAGTATTTTGAAAAGGGCCGGAGCGACTGCGATGAGATAGTGGTCTATGAAGATCTCCTTTTAGATGTAGTGGTAGAGCCCTCCGGCCTCATCGCAGTGCTGGATATGGATGAGGTGGCTGACGCCTATGAAAAAGGCCTGATCACCCTGGATATGCTTAAAACCTCTATGGAGACCTGCAATAATTACGCCAGAACCCTTTACGAGCGCCACGGCAAGGTGCCCTACGACAGTTTTGAATTCGTGAAGGCGGAGCTTTAAAAGCCTACGAGGTTCTCCGTTTTTCACTGTGTTCAAAAGGAGATAAATTGACTGAAATAAACCCGGAAAACATAAAGAAAATATATGATCATACTATCAGTCTTGCAGAAAAGGAGCTGGCCACCGTGCCGGTCATGGATACCATAGTGGCTGCTACAGTGGTTTTTATCCTGCTTCTCATAATCTGCAGCCTCCTGTCCGGTATGATGAAAAGACGTCTCCCATGGAGTAGTCGCATAGGCTACGCTCTGGCGGGGGCATATAGTATTTTTGTAATTGAATTGGCTGTTTTTTCAAGAGAAGCAGACAGCAGAGATGGAATTTTCAACAATTCCATGTTCTCGCCCCAACTCACAGAAACAGAGAAAATCTACATCTTCCTGAATGTGCTCTTCCTCCTGCCCTTCGCGATTGCTCTGGCAGAAGGCTGTTACAGTCAATTCCGCGCCTGGCGTTCACTTTTACTGACCACTGCAATATGCGGCCTTTTCAGCCTTTTCATCGAGACCACCCAGCGCCTTACCGGCCGCGGCTACTTCGAAGTGGCCGACCTGGAAGCCAATGTCCTGGGGGGATTTATCGGAGGACTGATTGGGATAGGGATAGGCGCAGCCATGCGTAAGGGGCAGAGGAAAAAGGTGAAAAAAGCCTCGAAAAAAAGCAAACACTAACTTGACAATCATCACCTAATTCTATAAATTAGTACTGTTAGATGGGGCTAACGTTTACAGATGAGGGATGATTATAACCACATGTTATTTTTATGTCTATAGCCCTTGGCTGCGTTGCGGTCAAGGCTTTCTTTTTTGTAGATGCTGGCTCCTCCGGATTTAAAAAATCCTCGGAGGTAGTAATGAAAGTCTTTAAAAAATTTCTTGTAACAATCCTAGCAATTTCTATGGTCTTATGCAGTGGCATCAGTGGAGGAGGGAGACGTGCTGAGGCGGCGGTGGCTGAATCCGATGCAAGCATAATCCAATTAAGCATTCCTTCGCTTTGGAAAAGTGGAGATTTAGATACTGAAAATGGAAAAGAGATTGAGCATAGAAGGAGAATACATCTTTCTGAGTTAAGAGAAATTAATTTTACGAATGCTTCTATCCATATTTCATTAGAAGGATATTTATTAAGAATCTTTCAGTATGATGAAGAGGGTAATTTCCTTGGCTACAGTGCTTATTCAAACGGAGATAAAATAGTAATATTTGACGGAGCGACACAGTATGACATTGTCTTAAACCGAATTGAATTGGAAAAGCAGCTTTCTTTAGGTGGCTGGTGGACTATTTTCAATAACGGATTGGAAGTGGAGATACAGATCCAGGATGAGAGTGAGAAAAGTGAATTTGTAGAGGAGTATATAGATTTAAATGCAATTGGGCTTTGGAAAAGCGGAGATATAGATGTAGATACTGGTGAGGAAATTGAATACAGAAGAAGAATCCATTTGGCCGAAAAAAAGATAATTGACTTTGAAAAAGCAACGGTATGCATATCTTCAGATGATTATGGGTTTAGATTTTTTCAGTACGACTCAAATGGAGATTATCTTGGGTGTCAGTATTATGTAAATGGAGAAGAAATCGAGATTAAAGATTATGCAGTTTACTATGACATTGTATTAAATAGAACGTATTTGGAAAAACAGTTATCATTAGGTGGTTGGGGGAGTATATTACGCAATGAACTGACCGTGGGATTGAAAACTTTAATAGTGGAAGTATATGAGAATGAGAGCTCGAGGCCACCACAAGTAACAAGTACACCAACACCGACTGCGACAAACACACCAACACCCACAGCGACAAACACACCAACACCCACAGCTACAAACACACCAACACCCACAGCTACAAACACACCAACACCGACTGCGACAAACACACCAACACCCACAGCTACCAATACACCCAAGCCCACAGCCACAAGCACTCCGATGCCTGCAGATACAGGCAAACCAAAGGACTACGCGTCCTGCCAGACCCTGGAAGAGGTATACCTCCTTATGCTGGAAAATGGAGAGATGGGTTCAGTAGACATCAGCAGATTTAATGCAAGCTATGATACAATAAGTAAAGCATGGAATAATGTCATTCAGGGAGAAGGACGCATAGCTTACGAGTCCGGTAACAGTCTGGTTACGAAATCCGTTAAGCAGGGCAAGAAGATAGTATCCACATCTATTGCAGGAATGGATGTAGGCTTCTGTGAGAGATATGCTCTGGTTCAGCAGTCTGTGAATGAGGCTCTGGCCCTGATTCAGCCGGGGATGAATGATGTAGAAAAAGCACTGACCCTCCACGATTACGTGGTAGATAAGGCTACATACGTATCCGGCGCAGACGGTTGCTACAAGACCTGGGGAATAATGGCCTATGGTAAGGGCGTATGCATGTCCTACTCAGCGGCATATGTACTGCTCCTGAATTTGGCGGGAATTGAGACCAGTCAGAACTGTTCTGATGATATGAATCATATCTGGACGGTGGTAAAGCTGGATGGAAAGTGGTATCAGGTAGACCCTACCTGGGATGATACACAGATTAATTCTACAGGTAAACATTATTATTTCCTGCGAACGGGTGCTGAATTTGAGAATTCGCTCAGAATAATGCATTATAACTACAGAACCTATGGTGCTACTACGGCTACTATTCAGTGCAACGATACCAGATTTACCAATTGGTTCGTGCACGATATTAAAGGCAATATGGCATATCTGGATGGCTACTGGTATTATGCAGATGGCACAAAGCTTATGAAAGCAAGAATTGACGGTAGTGAGATGCAGGTAGTCACGACAGAAAATGCTACTGTTACAGTAATAGCTGCCGAGAACGAAATGATTTCCTACAAAGTAGGAAATAGCATCAAAACAATAAAATAATGAGTATTAATACATAATATAAGCCCCGGAGCAAAAACTTCGGGGCCTTTATATTAATAATTAAAAACTAATCTCTTCTGAACAAGTCTCTGGTATATACCTTTTCCTCTACGTCATCCAGGCATGCGTCATATCGGTTGGCGATAATGGCGCGAGAAAGATTTTTGAATTTCTTAAGGTCATTAACGACCTTGCTGCCAAAGAAAGTGGAGCCATCAGGAAGTGTAGGCTCGTAGATGATTACAGTGGCACCCTTAGCCTTGATTCGCTTCATGACACCCTGAATAGATGACTGGCGGAAATTGTCGGAATTGGACTTCATGGTAAGCCTGTATACACCTACTACACACTCCTGCTCCTTATCGGAAGAGTAGGAATTGTCGCTATTGTAGCCATAGTAACCGGCAAGGGACAATACGCGGTCTGCGATGAAATCTTTACGGGTACGATTGGACTCAACGATGGCTGTCATCATGTTCTGAGGAACATCAGAGTAATTGGCCAGGAGCTGCTTGGTGTCCTTTGGCAGCCAGTAGCCGCCGTAACCGAAGGAAGGATTGTTGTAGTGGCTGCCGATACGAGGATCAAGGCACACACCGTTGATAATAGACTGAGTATCCAGCCCCTTCATTTCAGAGTAGGTATCCAACTCGTTGAAGTAGGATACACGAAGCGCCAGGTAAGTATTGGCAAAAAGCTTTACTGCCTCAGCTTCTGTGAAGCCCATGAATAAGGTATCAATATCTTCCTTGAGAGCACCCTGCTGCAGGAGGGCTGCAAAGCCACGAGCCTTTTCATCCAGCCAGGTGTCTGAGGTGTCTGTGGACACGATGATACGGGAAGGATAGAGATTATCGTAGAGAGCCTTGGACTCGCGCAGGAATTCAGGAGAGAAGATAATCTTATTGGTATTGTACTTGGCGCGTACGGATGCTGTATAACCTACAGGGATGGTGGACTTGATAATCATAACCGCCTGAGGATTTACCTTCATTACCAGCTCGATTACTGACTCTACGGCAGAGGTGTCGAAGTAATTCTTCTGAGAATCATAGTTGGTAGGAGCCGCTACGATAACGTACTCAGCGTTCTTATAAGCGGACTCGCCATCAGTAGTAGCGGTCAGATCCAGCTCCTTCTCAGCCAGATACTTCTCGATGTAGTCGTCCTGAATAGGAGACTTTCTATTATTAATCATCTCTACCTTCTCAGGAATAATATCTACAGCTGTTACATGATTATGCTGGGCCAGAAGGACTGCCAGTGACAGACCTACATAGCCTGTGCCTGCTACTGCGATGTTCTTCTTATCCAGTGATACGGCTGCCTTCTCGGCAGTAGGAGCCACATACATATCGGTAGGCTCAAATCCGAGCTCTGTAGCCAAAGCTTCCAGCTGCACGATAGAAGGTGTATAGGTCTTGGCCTCCAGCTGACTCAACATAGCACGGTTGATACCGGTGCGCTTGGACAGTTCGGTCTGTGTAAGCTTAAGTTCTTTTCTCTTTGCTGCTACGGTCTCAGCCAGCAGCTCTAATGATAATTTCTTCATAGGAATACTCCTTTTGTTAGAAAAAATAACGAAAATATAAAAATAAAAGCGAAGATATAATAATACCTGTTATTTGAAATGTCAATAAAATAATTATAAAGATATTTTGAGAGACAGAATGTTATTGCTTGCTCACGCAAAACGTGATATGATGATTGTGACGCTATGCGTGAAGGACGTTCGATACATATTTATCTTTGTGCGAGAGGTGAATTTATGACAGATTATATTTTGAGTGATAGTAAAGAGGCAAAGGAGATTTTAATAGAACTCAGAGAAAGTACCGGTATGAATAGGAAACAGTTCTGTGAATACTTCGATATACCATATATGACAGTGAGTGACTGGGAACATGGGAAAAAGCGGGTTCCCAGATATTTCCTGCGTTTATTGGAGTATTATTTGAAAACAGAGCAGATGAAGCAGGAGAAGGAGGATAAAAATAATGAATCAGAAAATAATTACAGAAATGAAAAAAACATTTGATGACATTATGCATGTCTCAGATGGTAAATGTTTTGTCAGAAGTGCAATTAGTAAATACCGATGCTGAAAATTTGAGATTGGTTACAGTCCTGCCGATAAGGCCAGTATTTATGCGACTTTCAAGACTTTGCTATAACGTATTACACATTTTACTATACATTTTTGAGAAAGAACTGATATGAATTTTGAATAAGGTGATAATTGACAATATGGTATATATACCATATAATAACTGCAAAGGAGAATGCATGGCAGAATTTGAAGTTATATTTTATGAAAAAGAAAATGGCAACTGTCCTGTAGAAGAATTCATTGATTCTCTGGACGTAAAGATGCGAGCTAAAATGGTTGGATTGCTTGAATTGCTGGAGGAAAAGGGCAATCAGCTTAGAGAACCATATAGTAAACCAATCGATGATGGCATTTTTGAAATACGCTGCAAGGTTGGGAATAACATTACAAGAGTATTATATTTTTTTTATTATGAGGGAAAGATAATACTAACTAATGGGTTTGTTAAGAAGACACAAAAGACACCACCAGAAGAAATCAAGCTGGCGAAAGAACGTAGAGCAGATTTTAAAGAAAGGATGGGAAAATCATGAGAACATTAGATCAGTATAAAGAAAAACAAATGCAAGATCCATTATTTGCAAAAGAATACGAAGCGATTCAGCCTGAAATGGATGTTATTAGAGCTATTGTTGATGCAAGAACATCTCAGAACATTACACAAAAGGAATTGGCTGAACGTACAGGGATTAATCAGGCAGATATAAGTAAGCTTGAAAATGGAACTAGAAATCCTTCTGTTAATTTACTTAAGAGATTGGCTGAGGGTATGGGTATGGTTCTTAAAATCGAGTTTGTACCTAAGCAGAATATTTGATATGAAAAAGGCTCAACTGGTGTGGAGCTTTTTAAGAATTACTACAGCTGCTGAACTTGTTTAAACGTCAAACCACTCGCCTAGGATAGTTAGCCACATT
>JAZUHR010000269.1:0-2585 GCA_045641825.1 Lachnospiraceae bacterium | reverse complement strand
TGACAAATTCGTCCCATGGCCTTGATCTGTGAAAAATTTGCGAAAATATTATTTATTATTGACTTCCTATATCCAAAAGGGGATTTGCCATCCAGACGTTCTTCCACTGTCATAAAAAAGACATTGGATGCGCGTCCAATGTCTTTTTTGGAGATATCGATATTTTCACTTATTATCTGCTTAACATTTTTTCCAGGATTTCCTTCTTGGTAGGCATTACCTTAAGAGCCCCCCTGCGTTCTGTAATGATAGAGGCTCCGGCATTTGCCATTTTAAGTATCTCATGCAGATCTTCCGCTGTAAGTTCCGTAAGCCCCTTGGCCAAGATATTATGAAGTGCGATTCCCATAAAGGTATCTCCGGCCCCTGTGGTTTCTATGGTTTTCTTATTTACAAAAGGAAGTTCTGTCACTACTTTATCCCGATAGAAAGCCATGCTTCCCTTTTTACCCATGGTAGCAAAAACGATTTGTATATCATATTGCTCGCGGATTTTTTCTACCCCCTTTGCAATATCCTCCTCTCCCGTGAAAAAGAGAATTTCATCATCTGAAATTTTAAGTATATCGCAATGTGAAAAGCCATAGGCCATGGCATCACGAGCGTCCTTCATATCCTTCCAGAGAGGTGGACGAAGATTGGGGTCAAAACTTATGAGAAGTCCCTTTTCTTCTGCAATTCTGATGGCCTTTTTGGTAGCATTGTAAGAAGCAGCGTGAGTCATGGACAGTGTACCAAAGTGAAAAAGCTTGGCTCCTTCTATAAGTTCTCTGGATACTTCCTTCTCGGTCAGCATAACGTCAGCTCCCGGGTTTCTGTAAAAGGAAAAAGACCTGTCTCCATCGGCCGCCGTGTGAACAAAAGCCAATGTGGTAGGCACATCTTTGTCAAATACAAGTCCTGACACGTCTATGCCCTGATTTTCCACCACGTTTTTCAACATATGGCCGAAATTGTCCTCTCCCACCTTACCGATAAATGCAGTTTTTCTTCCCATTTTCTGTAACATCGAAAGGACATTGCAAGGCGCTCCTCCGGGATTTGCTTCCAGATAAGGATTTCCATGCTCGCTTATACCGTTTTCGGTAAAATCTATTAATAGTTCGCCTAAGGCTACTACATCTAACTCTTTCACTTTTAAAAGCCTCACTAATCTACTTTAATATCGTATTTGTCGATCGTTATGCCTACTTCTCTGTCTGCTTCGAATTCAATTGAGTCCTCATTAAGGTCATTATATGTAATAAAGGTAGCCACCCTCTCGCCATCGTTGACGAAGAGTTCTATGCTGTCTTTGTCCATAATAACTCTAAATTTTGCAGTCCCATCATGGTAATCTACCGGGAAGTTTCTCTGCTGTACGGTGTCCATTCTGCCCGTTGCGTAAGTCCTGTCTATGGTAACAGTTCCCTCCTTCGGACGGTAGATAAGGTCTGCCTCATGACCGGCGCCCTTGCAAAGTTTTATCTTAAAAAACGAATAATCTCCCTCAGCCACTTCAACAGTCATATCCAGAGTACGGCCGCATATGCCCTCAAATGCTTCAGACTCCTTTACGTATGCCTTCTCGATGTGCACAGGATTTACTCTGTAGTTTTCTATCTCTCTTACAGGATTTATATATATTCTGTTATTTTTAACAGTAAGTTCCCTGGGCAAAGTCATAGCTCCGAATATGGGGGCTTTACCTCTTCTCATGTCTCTTGTAGCCCAGTTTCTCATCCAGCCGATCATGATACGTCTGCCGTCAGGCGCTATCAGGGTCTGGGGAGCGTAAAAATCAATGCCGTAGTCAACTGACTGAACCCATTTATCTGCAAAATCCTTTGTGTCTGCATTATAATCACCGCATAAAGCGATTACTCCGTGTCCCGAATGGAATTCCGGGCTTTCTGCCTCCATTTCCATAGGGCTTATCACCAGCACGTGCATATCCTCCAGCGAGAAGAAATCAGGGCATTCCCACATAGTGCCGTAACGACCCTTGCACTCAGCGAAAGTCTTTACAAAGGACCAGTGCAGAGCATCCTTACTTTTGTACATTCTGAGTGCACCAAAGCCATCCTTACCCCTGTTTGCCGCCAAGCAGTAGTAACTATCGCCTTCGCGCCAGATTTTCGGATCTCTGAAGTCGCTATGGCTGGCTCCTTCCGGCAAAGTATCCACACTGATGACCGGGTTGCCGTCGTATTTTTCATAGTCCACACCATTGCCTACAGCTACGCACTGATGCTGGGTCTCGCTAAGCATATGACCTGCTTCGTCAAATTCCTTTACCACACCTGTGTATATTATAAGTTGCTTGCCGTCAGGAGTTTCACAAGCATTACCGGAAAAGCATCCGTCCTTGTCGAAGGAAGCATCGGGAGCCAGGGCTACAGGAAGCCTGTCCCACTTAATGAAATCCCTGGTCTTTAAATGTCCCCAGTGCATGGGGCCCCACTCGGTATCATAGGGGTGATACTGATGAAAAAGATGATACTCCCCCTTATACACAGAAAATCCGTTGGGATCATTAATCCAGCCTATGCCACCGGTCACGTGGAAATCAGGTCTGTAATTATCAGCCTTACAGGCATTTTCTT
>JAZUHR010000268.1:0-11630 GCA_045641825.1 Lachnospiraceae bacterium | reverse complement strand
CTCCGCTTTTATCTCTGTGGACCCTGAGATAGAGGCAGAGATACATAAAGCCTTTGATTCCGTGGCAGGTATCATGGGGACCTATGATTACACTGAAAAATGGCTGGACGCCCTAAAAGAATCAGGCTACAAATTATACTGTATCACCAATTTTACACCGGCAGGTTTTTATCAGTGTTACGACTCCATATCCTTCGTGGAAAAATTCGACGGCTGCATCTTCTCTTTCCGTGAGGGAGTTCTGAAGCCTGAAGCTGAAATATATGAACTTCTCTTGGAGCGCTACTCTCTGAACCCGGCGGAGTGCGTTTTTATCGATGACACGCCTGAAAATGTACAGGGGGCAGAGGCTGCGGGATTTTTAGGCATAGTATTTAAATCCTACGAAGAAGCAGTAGCGGAACTGGGAAAAATGGGCGTAAACGCAGTGCTTTAGAATTTGTAGAAAAGACTGCTTGAAGTTTTAAATTAACTATAAAGAAAAGGAACTTTAATGCCGAGATTGGCCGTAAAGTTCCTTTTTTATGATGCGGGGAATGCTCCCCGGCTTTTATGTATTCATAATTCAGAAAGTCAAACAGTGAGTATAATTACTCGAGAGTGATACTTACTACTGAGCAGGTAGGAAGACTGAGACTTAAGGAGTCTTCGGTAAGTGTTACAGGATGAGATGCGATGGCTACCTTGCCAGGAGCATCAAAAGTATTGTGGGCGTGTACATCACCTGTGAGTATGCGGGCATTAGCCTTTTTACAGGAGAGACCTGCTACTGAGCAGGAGATGTCCAATGAATCGGTAAGTGACGCGTTGGTAATGGTGATGGTAAGTTTACCCTCTTTCACAGAAGCGGAGGAAGTCACCATAGGGAGATTATCTGCTTCCGGGAGAAAATCGTTGTAGCAATATACGGCCTCGCCGTCCTGATGCTCCTTATAGAGATCGAATACATGATAAGTAGGTGTCTTTATGAGAGCGGCGCCCTCAGTGAGGATTACGGACTGCAGGACATTGACGGCCTGAGCCAGATTGGCCATTACTACGCGCTTGCTGTGACGATTAAAAATATTCAGTTCCATGCCGGCTACGATGGCATCACGCATGGTGTTCTGCTGGTATAAAAAGCCGGGATTGGTGCCGGGTTCTACCTCGAACCAGTTGCCCCATTCGCCTACTACCAGCCCAATCTTATTGTTTGGATCATAGCGATTCATGATTTCTGTATGGCGTGTTAAAAGGTCATCCATGAAGTAAGCGCATTTAAGAATGGTATGGTATTCGTCTTCGGTAAAATCTGTGGACATGCCCTTGTAATCCCAGTTGGGCACATTGTAGTAATGTAGGTCCAGGGCATTTACATAGGAGGAATCCAGATTTTTCATAAGTTCTTCCATCCATGTGTAGTCGGAACCGCTGGGACCGCAGGCGATTTTGAAAAGTTTGTTACCGGAGTGGTTTTTACAGTAAGCCTGAAAACGTCTGTATTCGTCCAGATATTTGGAAGGCCTCATCTGACCGCCGCAACCCCAGTTCTCATTGCCTACTCCCAGATACTTGACTCTCCAGGGCTTTTCTTTACCATTTGCCTTACGAAGATTGGTCATAGGTGACTCGGCATCAGAGGTCATGTATTCTATCCACTCGCTCATCTCCTGAACTGTGCCGCTGCCAACATTACCGTTGATATAAGGCTCGCAGCCTACCAGTTCGCAGAAACGCAGAAATTCGTGGGTGCCGAAAGCGTTATTTTCCGTCACACCGCCCCAGTTGGTGTTGATGATGGACTTACGGTTTTCCTTGGGACCGATGCCGTCCTTCCAGTGATACTCGTCTGCGAAGCAGCCACCGGGCCACCTGAGTACAGGTACCTTAATCTGCTTGAAGGCCTCAATAATATCAGTGCGGAGACCATCGATATTTGGGATATCTGAATCTTCGCCCACATATATGCCTTCGTAGATGCATCTGCCCAGATGCTCCGAGAAATGACCATAAATTTCAGGATTGATGTGACCCAGAATATCTCTGGTATTAACCAGCATATTTACTTTTTTGGTTGCCATGTGTATATCTCCCTTGTATAATAAGTTTTGCAGGCCTTCTACAGAGGCCTTTTTATCCATAAGTAATTATAGATATTTTGAAGCGGGTAATGCAATTAAAAAATCAATAAAATATATTTGGATTAGCACGGATGACGTGTTTTTTATTTCGCGAAATTTACAAATGATAATAAAAACATTAGGAGGATTTATTTATGGTATTTGCAGTTGTTTACATTTTATTGGGCGTTTTTTTTATGCAGAGATCTTTGCAGCAGGCTTACGCAGTAAGAAAAGCTCACCCGGTTAAGTTTGTCCGTAACTGTGTTGTCTTTGTTCTGATATGGCCTTATGTTGTAGCCATGTCCATAATCAGTTTACACAGGCGGGGAGTATTTAAGGAAATTATTGAAAAGCACATGAAGAGGATGAGGGAAGAGAGGGAAAACGAATCCAAAGATGCGACCACTACAAGCGAAGATGAGACCGGGGCCACCAACGATGAGACAAAGTAGGTGGGATAAATGGGGGCTATACAAAAAGAACTTCTTGTGATATAATTCACGCCGCTGCGTAATTTTCGGCGGCAACGAGTGTTCGAAACCATCCACTCGCTAAACAAAACTATGGAAAGGAAATTTCATAAAATGAAAAAACAAATTTCTGCTATTTTTATAGCACAGGCTGCTATTATTGCGGCTCTCTATGTCGTTCTGACATATCTTGCATCTCTGATGGGTATCGCCAACGGCGTTATTCAGGTCAGATTTTCCGAGATGATGTGTATTCTCCCTATTTTTACACCGGCTGCAGTACCGGGACTTTTTGTAGGCTGTATCATCAGTAATACTATCGCCGGTGGCGTATGGGCTGATATCATTTTCGGCAGCATTGCAACACTTATCGGTGCTCTTGGTACCAGAGCCCTCAGAAAGGTTACGGTCAAGAGTGTACCTGTACTGTCCTTCCTGCCACCCATTGCGGCTAACGCCATTATCGTCCCTTTTATCCTGGCGTATGCGTACGGCGTAGAGGATGCTATCTGGTTCATGGTTCTTACTGTAGGTGCGGGGGAACTTATTTCCGTTGACATTTTCGGTGCTGTGCTTTATGTAGTCATCAGAAGATACAGAAATGTTATCTTCCCTGAACAGTAATTTTAAATTGATAAAAATATGGTTTCAAAAAACTCCGCGGGAATAATTTTCCGCGGAGTAATTTTTTGCCTTAATTACGGCTTGATGAAAGCTATTGTTTTTATCTGGTGCTTTCCCTGAAAATCGGCGTGGACTTAATGTAGGAAATGCAGAAGGCTTTGGTATTATTTTCGATTCTGCCTCTTAAAATTTCTGCGGCAGCTATACCCATATCGGAAGAAGATATCTGGGCTGTGGTGAGATGAGGCTCTACTATGGCACTTTCAGGAGAATTATCAAAGCCCGACACCATAACATCCTTGGGGATGGAAAGTCCGCGTTTTTTAAGAGTGGCAATTATATGTAAGGCGTGGAAATCGTTGGCGCAGAAGAAGGCATCGGGAAGATAAGGCATGTGATCCAACTTGTTTTCCAACCAGGCTATATCGCCATACGGATGATCATCGGAATCCAATATACAAACACTGCTATCAACAAAGAGACCTGCTTCTGACAGCGCCAGGGAGTAGCCCTTGAAGCGTTCATTGAAACTGTTACAGTGATTGATGTCACCTATAAAGCCGATGGTCTTGGCACCATTAGCCAACATTTTGCGGGTAAGGGCCATGGAGGCTGCGACATTTTCCATAACTACAACATCACATGGAAGACGTGACATAGTGATGTCCTTGTATCCGTCCACGATGATGGTGGGGAGCCCAAAACTGCAGACGGTATTAAGATAATCCTTGTCGAATAGTTCGATGCAAAGAATGCCTGCCGTGTTTTCTGAGGAAATATTAGGAGGGAGGATTTTTCTCTCGATTTCCTCGGAAGATACTTCGTACATCCTCACGGTATAGCCCACGCGGCATATCTGATCGGTAAAGGCCTTGATGAAAAAGGATCCGAAAGCATGATGCATGGGGTTGCTGTGGGATAATACTGCTATGGATAAAGAAGAAGCGGCCGGTTCTTTGCCGGGACCAAGAAGCCCCTCAAGAGGTTGATGGTAGCCTAATTCCTTGGCTGCCTGAAAGACCAGTTCCTTGGTTTCTTCCGGTACATTGCCTCTTCCGTTGAATATTTTGGATACGGTATTTCTGGATAAGCCACACTTGTCGGCTATATCCTGCATTGTGATTTTCTTTATTGCCATTGGACCCCCTTGGCAGTCTCTGTAAAGACTACAAATTGACATGATTTTATAGTATCACTTAGCATTACAAAAATCAAGGTTTACAAAATGTAAATTTACGGGCCGGGAATGCACATGGCGGTTGTGCAATATGCACAAAAAATGTTGGTTGATTTCGGTAAAAGATAACAAAAAGGATAGAGAGATAGGAAAATATATTGACAGGAATGTTACATTTGAATATAATGCAGATACAAAATGTAAACAAAACAAAAGGATGATTTACAAAATGTAAACGGAGGGACTATGAAACAGACCGCTGCTACAAGAAAGAAAAAAAGACTTCAGTTTAAGAATAACAGTCCATATTTAATAATGCTGATACCGGCAATAGTAGTTGTGTTTTTATTTAACTATCTGCCTATTTACGGAGTGCTGATTGCTTTTCAGGATTTCATGCCGGGGGATAGCGTTTTATCAAAGTTTACGATTTGGGTTGGTTGGGACAATTTCAAGCGATTCTTTACGGATGTTCAGTTCTGGCCCTTGATGAAAAATACCTTTTTGCTCTGTATCTATGGCTTTATTATTGGCTTTCCGCTGCCTATCATTGTAGCGCTGGCACTTAATTCCGTGAAAAACAGAAAAGTTGCGAAGTGGCTTCAGACTATTTTCACGGCTCCGCACTTTATTTCGCTGGTAGTTATGGTAGGTATGCTGCAGTTTTTCTTCGGAAGATACGGTCTGGTAAACAATATTACAGCGTCCCTGGGAGGAGAGAGATTATCCTACTTCCTGATGCCGTCGGTATTCAGACCAATGTATATTTTGTCGAGTAACTGGCAGGATTTCGGATGGAGTGCGGTAATCTATATTGCGGCTTTGTCCAATGTGGACCCGGGGCAGCACGAGGCTGCCATTATTGACGGGGCATCCCGTTTCCAGAGAGTTATTCACGTAGACATACCGGCAATCATGCCGATGATTTCCGTAATGCTCATTATGTCTATCGGCGGACTTATGGGGGTAGGCTATGAGAAAGCCCTGCTGATGCAGACCGATGGCAATCTGGAGGTCAGCGAACTTATTGCCACATACGTTTATAAGCGTGGTCTGACCGGAGTACCAAATCAGGGATATGCTACGGCAATCGGCCTTTTCAATTCAGTTATTAACGTAATCCTTTTGATTATAGCCAATACAGCCTCCAAGAAGTTCTCGGAAAACTCACTGTGGTAGGGAAAAGGAGAAAGCATGAAAAAGCATAAGAAAAAAACACTAAATGACAGAGTCTTTTACTTTTTAAACGGGCTCTTTCTGGCACTCCTGGCCGTTATCATTATTTATCCGCTTTACTTCATTATCATTGCTTCCGTGTCGGATTCGGATGCGGTGCTGGCGGGACAGGTGGTGCTCTATCCCGTGGGAATAAATTTTGACGGCTTCGAAAAAATCATTCACAGAAGCGATGTATGGAGAGGCTATCTGAATACCATCATTTATACGGCATTAACAGTGGTAATTTCACTCACGGTTACGATTCCTGCAGGCTGGGCCTTAAGCAGAAAGAACCTTCCTTTCAAGAAATTCTGGATGGTTTATTTCATAATCCCAATGTTTTTCGGTGGCGGTCTTATTCCCTTTTACAATGTTATGAGTAAGCTGCACCTGATTAATTCCATCTGGGCAATCATTCTTCCGGGGGTACTTTCGGTATGGAATCTCTTTATGTCCAAGACCTTCTTCGAGTCCAGCATTCCGGAAGGCCTTATAGAAGCAGCGACTATAGACGGTGCCGGTAAATTCAAGGTGTTTACTGTGGTGGTAGTGCCTTTGGCCAAGGCAGTTATAGCGGTTATGGCGCTCTACTATGCAGTAGGTCAGTGGAACAGCTACTTCAATGCCATGATTTTCCTGCAGGATGAAAAGCTTTATCCCCTGCAGCTGGTGTTGAAGGAAATTCTTCTGGCATCAGAAAATACTACAGGCGGCAGTGGAGAAACCATTCTGGAGCAGTACAGACTGGCTAATCAGCTTAAGTATGTGTCAGTCATAGTTTCCAGCCTGCCGGTGCTTTGCCTGTATCCGTTCGTTCAAAAGTATTTCAACCAGGGTGTTATGGTTGGTTCAATAAAGGGTTAGAAAGGTGAAAATTATGAAAAAGAAAATTTTAGCAAGCGCTTTGATTTTTACTATGGCGATTTCTGCTCTGTCAGGTTGCGGCAAGTCCGCTTCCAAGGGCAATTCGAAGGATGTTGACACATTGGTTAATGAATATGGTTTCCAGTGGACAGATCCCACAAAGCCTATTCTTAATGACAAGGGTGCAGAGGAAATATCCTTTAAGATATATTCTTCCAAGAATGCTTCGGCTTTAGACTACAATGACATGAAGGTTATGCAGGATCTCTTTGAGGCTACCAATGTTACCGTAGACTGGTCAAATGTATCTGTGTCTGTTTATTCAGAGCAGAAAAATCTGATTCTGGGCAACAAAGACAACAGACCTGATGCTATTTATCACGCAGGCATGTCAGCCGGCGAGATTATCAAGTATGCCCAGAGAAATGTAATTCTGCCCATAAGTGATTATCTGGAATATATGCCGAATTTATCCAAGATACTTAATGAGAGACCTGATATTTATAATCAGCTTATCAATGTAAAAGACGGTAAAATCTATTCACTTCCCCGTATTGAGGAGATGGGGCTTTTACAGAATCCCAATATTCTTTTCTTAAATAAAAACTGGGCTGCGGCTGCTATTGAGGCAGGAGCGGTAAGCGGTGTGAGTAAGGCCGATTTGGTAGACGGTGTCACACTCACTTCTGTTCAAATGGAAGCCTTCCTCAAGTATTTTAAGGAAAATGATATGAATGGCAACGGTAATGCAGGTGACGAAAGACCTCTTTCCTTTGTTTACAACAACTGGCAGGGAAATCAGTGCGATCTTTATGGAATGTTCGGTCTGAATGACAATCTTGAACATCGTGTAATTATTGACAATAAAGTAGTTTATACCATCCAGGACGAACGCTTCAAGGAAGCAACCAATTTCATTGTAAAGTGGGTAAACGCAGGATACATCGATAAGGTCTCTTTCGAGCAGTCTCAGGATAACTTCTTAGCCAACGGTAAAGGCCTTGAAAAGTACGGTGCTTTTTACTGGTGGGAAAGTGATACGGTTGTTGACAATGCCGACAACTATATAGTTTGTGCACCTCTGGTAGGTCCTGACGGATCCCAGACCGTATGTGTTTCCAACAATCCTGAAGTCGGCACAGGTGAGGTTATTGTTTTCAGTGATTGTAAGAATCCCGAAGTTCTTCTGGCTTATTTGGACAGATTTTATGATCCATATGTATCTGCCCAGATTAACTATGGTCCTATAGGTATTGTTTACGAGGAAGAACTTGACGAGAAGGGCAAGCTGGTTCAGAAGCCTATTCCGGAAGGTGTGACCGCAGATGAACTTAGACTTCAGAATGCCCCCTTCGGCATTATCTATCTCTCTGATTATGCTTGGAACAATGTAGTAAACATGGAGCCCAGAGCACAGCTTAGAGTAGACAGACTGGCTAAGTATGTTAAGCCATATGTGGGCAAAAATGTACTTCCTTGTCCAAATCTTCAGTTCACTCTGGATGAATTGAATGTACTGGGAAATTACGAAACAAATTTCAATGACTATGTAAGATCAAAGCTTATCAGCTGGCTCATCAATGGTGGAGTATCGGATGCAGAGTGGTCTACTTTCCAGAAGGAAATCGTAAGCAAGTGCAAGCTGGACGAGATTCAGAAGGTATATCAGGATGCTTATGATAGATTTATAGCAAAATAAAAGAGGAGAAATTTATGAGAAAGAGTTTTGGAAAAATCATTTCCGTAGCACTCTGCGGTGTGATGCTTCTGACAGCAGTTGCTTGCGGACAGAAGAAGGACAACACAGCACCTGAGATTAAGGGTGTGGCAGATACTTCTGTTATGGTTGGAAATGAAATCGATTTACTTAAGGGAGTTACAGCTTCCGACAAAGAGGACGGAGATCTTACATCAAAGATTTCCATCGAGGTAATGCCGAGTCTTGATATTAAAAACGGCAAGGCTACACCTACTACCGCAGGTTCATATGAACTTACCTATTCTGTTACAGACAAGGGTGGAGAAACAGCAAAGGAGTATGCTACTCTTATAGTAACCAAGGAAACAGCAGAGAAGAAACTCTACAAAGAGTTTGACTTCACCAAGGGCACAAAGGCAGACGGCAATGGCTGGACAGCCAACATCGGAGAGAACGCAGCAGGCACAGCAGAGTTCTCTGAGGGCGCAGTAAAGTTTAAGATTACCAATCCCGGTAACGGCGACGGCGATGTACAACTGGCTCTCTTTGGTCTGGATTTAAACAAGGCTGACTATACTGTAAAAATCTGGGCTAAATCTACAGCAAATACATACTGTCATTTACTGGCTGTCGATGCAAATGCTACTGAATGGAAGACCTTCGGCGGCGCTTACAATGTAGTAATCGGTACGGAAGTAAAGCCTTTGGAATTACATTTTGCGGCAGAAGCAGGCGACAAGACAAATCTGCTTATCAACATGGGTAAGATTACTCCTAATCCGGATAATGCAGCAGATACAACACCTGCAGAGTTTACTCTTCTTATCGACAAGATTGAAATTTATGAGATTTCCGGTACAGAATCCAAGGTGCCTTCCTACAACTGTGCTTTTGATAACAGCGAGGCTTCCGTAACAGTAGAAGCCGGCGACGGAGCAGTCGCAAATGTAGCAATCGCTGATTCCGCAAAGGTTACCATTGAGTCTTATCCGACATCCGGCGGCGTTTGGAGCATCAAGACCAATCTTATTCTTAACGGTGTTACGGTTGAAGAAGGCAAGAAGTATTACTACGCTTTCAAGGTAAAGGCTGATAAGGCTCAGGGCGGAGAGTGTCTGGTAGAAAGCCTTTCCATGTACGATGGACAGAGGGCAAATTTCGCAGGCTTCTCAATAGAGGCCAGTGAGGAAAAGACCGTAACAGGTGTGTTCGTGGCAGAGAAAACAGTAAACGATCCTGTTATCAGACTTCAGCTTGGTAATGCCTCCGAAGGTGTTACATCAAATACTTTGGTATTTGATGATATCGAGTTCGGCGAACTTGCAGGAGATAAGGAAACTAAGAAAACCATCAACTCCTTCAGTGATAACCTGAGCATGATTAAGACCTTCAACGGTACCGATGAGGACAATGATCTGGGCGTAGGCACAATCTATGCAGAGGGTGGAAAACTTGTCTACAGAATCGACCAGGGTGGTGTTACCGACTGGCACAACAAACTCATCGTAGGTACAGGCGAAGAGCCTTTGGTACTTGAAGCAGACAGCTATTACACCGTAGAAATTACAGCTAAGGCCGACAAAGATGTACATTGCGGTTTCTTCCTGAATCCACAGGGAGGCTGGGACCCAAGAATTGCTGATGGTATGGACATTACTACTACAGAAAAGACCTTCACTTTCAGAACAACAGATACATTTATCCTGGATATGAATTTTGAGATGCTCTTCCAGTTCGGCTCTGAGGCTACATCCAAGTTGGGAGCTGTAAACGTAGAGTTCTCCAATATCACAATTTATCAGGAGAAGGTAGCTAACTAAAAAGCGGCAGAGGATACGTGAATGATTAAATTAAGGCTTGGAAAGAACAATACTTGGAAAAAACTGATGGCCGGAGTCTTTATGACTTCTATGGCTTTACTTATGGCCTGCGGAAAAAAGGAACCGGTGGAATCCTTTGATGATAAGGACTTTTCGAGTTATAAGACTCCGGGGGCTATGGAAGCAGCCTATGAGTATCAGAACTTTTTCCTGCCCGGGAAAGACAAATTATCACAGCCTTATGTGGGAGACACCATGCCTTACTATGAGGATGGTACTTACTATATCTACTATCTGAAAGATGGCGGTGACTCCTACAATCATTCCGTGTATCTGGCTACCACCACTGATTTTAAGACCTATACCGAGATTGATGAGCCTATCCTGGAGGCTGACAGAGACGGCAGGCAGGATGGCTGGATTGGTACAGGCTCGGTAATAAAGGTTGATGGCACATACCTTTTCTTTTACACAGGTCATGCTGCGGGGCCGGCAGAGTACAAAGAGACCATCATGCTGGCCAAAGGTGACAACCCATATTCTTTCACTAAGTGTGATACCTTTGAAATTTTACCGGATGCTTCCCTTAAGCAAAAAAATGACTTCAGAGATCCTGAGGCACATATTGATGAAACTACCGGAGACATCATTCTGACCATAACGGCGTCCAAGGACGGCTTGGCCAGAATACTTAAATACACTGTAAAAAGAGATCTTTCAGCCTATACCTTTGACGGCATTATTTATAATGACCCAATAGGTAAGGTCTATAACCTGGAGTGTACCGACACCTTTAAAATCGGCAAATATTATTACATTACCTATTCTGCTCAGGACGATACGCTTTGGTATGCACGTTCTGAACAGGCCTACGGCCCTTACGGAGAAGCGGTGAGACTGGATAACAAGCTTTTCTATGCGGCTAAACATGTGTCAAACGGCACTGACGACTATATGGTGGGTTGGGTCAGAAGATCGGAATCACCATCCAGCAGTTATGAAGTGGCAGCCTGGGGTGGAAATATGGCTGCCCAGCAGATAGTACAGAAAGAGGACGGAAGTCTCATCCTGGCACCTGTAACTGCCATATCAGACAGCTTTACAAACAAGAGACAGCTTTCCGTAAAAAAAGATAAATTAACAATCGAGGCCGGTGCTTTGTACGACTACCATGAAGTATTCACAGCATATGAAAGCTTCAAACTCACCGGTACTTTTACCTTTGAGGAAAACAAGGGCAGCTTCGGAATGGCCTTTGACTTCAAAAAGAAAGCGGATGACTATAAGCTCATCACAATTTCACCTAAAGACGGCAAAATCACTCTGGAATTTAACAATGGAAGTAATGTTATTACTGAAAAAGAGATTAGTCTGGAAAAGGGTAAGGAATACAGTTTTACCTATATCCAGGAAGGCTCTGTCGGTATCTTCTATATCGATGATATCACAGCTTTCTCAGTAAGAATGTACGGTGTAAGCGGCAAGAGCATTCGACTTTTTGCCGGAGACAATACAGTTACTTTTGATAAACTGGCAGAGCATACAAGATAGATTATTAAGAATGCAGGAGATGAGAGCCTTGGAAAAAATGGACAACAAATTGAATAAGGCAAGAGAATACGAAAAAGAAGATGCCTGTAAGGCTGATAATTACAG
>JAZUHR010000267.1:0-17202 GCA_045641825.1 Lachnospiraceae bacterium | reverse complement strand
AATTACGAAAACGTTTACGTTTAGGGAGTCAGACATGGAATTATATCTTATACGACATGGTGAAACAAATTGGAATAAGGAAAGACGCTTTCAGGGGCGCAGTGATATCCCTCTTAATGAAAAGGGTGAAGAGCTGGCTCTCGTTACTGCAGAAGCCTTAAAGGATGTGGAGTTTACCCATATTTTTTCCAGTCCTCTTATCCGTGCCTACCGCACTGCTGAGATTATGCGAAGAGACCGTGACCTGCCCATAATTACAGACGAACGCCTCACTGAAATGGGCTTCGGCGTCATAGAAGGCGTCCCTTCCGCCACCATTACGGACATTCTGGACAAGTTTTTCAATGCTCCCGCAGAATATGTGGCTCCCGAAGGTGGCGAATCCTACGAGGAGGTCTGCGCCCGCACCCGTGATTTTATAGAAGAGGTGCTTATCCCTCTGTCAAAAAAGGAGCCCGGGGCCAAGGTTCTCCTTGCCGGCCACGGTGCTCTCATAAAGACTATTTACATTTATCTTAAAAATCTGGAAATCAAAAATATGTGGGATGGTGAATTCTTGCACAACTGCTCTGTCACCATTTTCGACATAGACGGATATGATTTCAAGGAAAAGCAATACGCCAGGGTCTACTATTAATCCGCCTTAACGCGCTGGTACACAGCTTCCAGGGCCTCCATAAAACCCTCCTGACTCAAGGGGAATTGGAGGCTTTCTTTTTTTTCATCAGAAGTCGCCTCAAAACACACTTCATCCGGCCAAAGCCATACTTCTATCTCCTCATCGCCCTTTTTCTCGATGATATATCTGGTGCCGTTACCCGAGCCCACATATCTGTGCTTCTTGATAAAGTCCAGCGTAATCCCCATAATCGTATTTTTGTAATGCATACCTTCCCCTCTTTCTCCAATCAGTCCACAATCTTAACTGTTGTGATTACAGCCTGCTTGGACTTGTCATTGATGGTACCGTTTCTGTCTCCATACATGGCGGTATTGGCTACGATGGCATCTACCACTTCAATTCCCTTGGTAACATGACCGAAAGCCGCATAGTCTCCGTCCAGCCCGGTGTAGTCAGCATGCATGATAAAAAACTGGCAGCTGGCGCTATCCATATTGTTGCTGAGTCTGGCCATGGAAATAACACCGCGCTTATGGGAAATGTTATTTTCAATGCCATTATGACTGAATTCGCCCTTGATAGGTGTGGAGCCGCCGGTACCGTTACCCTTGGGGTCACCACCCTGAATCATAAACTGATCCATGACTCTGTGGAAGGTGAGTCCATCGTAAAAGCCTTCACGAGCCAGCTTCATAAAATTGTCTACAGTAATAGGCGCCGTGTCGCCATCCAGCTCCAGCTCAATGGAGCCGTAATTTTCCACTTCGATTACCGCATGATGAATGCCGATGCCGGGAGTCTTTTCTCCGTTACCGGTGTCATTTCCTCCGTTTGCCTTACCACATGCAGCCAGTGCAAGCACCATAACGCCCGCTGTCATCACAGTAAAAAGCTTTAAAAAATTTTTTGACTTCATTTTATCCGACCTCTTTTTCAAAAATAAGTAAAAAGGATTTTAGCATAAAGGATATCCAAAATCAATCGCATAGAAAGGCTATAATATCTTCTGCTTTGTCTGCTATTTTATCGGCTCCCAGCGTTACCAGCCTCTCGTGTCCTCTGAAGCCCCAGGCCACGGCGATGCACTCCATCCCTGCATTTTCAGCAGTTTTCATATCTACCTCGGTGTCACCTATGTAAATGGCATCCTGCGCTTTTACAGATATTTCCTCCAGGACCAGATTACATAGATCAGCAGAAGGCTTCCTCATGTAGGGTGGGCGCTCTCCTTCCACTGCATCAAAAAGCCCCGGAAAGTTTCTTTGGGCCAGGTCCTGCACAGCATAATTCGCTTTATTGGATACCACTGCAGTCATGATGCCCCGCTGCCGTAATTCCTTAAGAAGGGGGATAATACCATCATAGGGTACGGTATTGTCGTTACAGTGCACCTTATAGTACTCCGTAAAAGAATCAAAGACTTTCTGCTCTGTTTCCAAGCTGCTGCCTGCAGGGACGCTTCTGTGGGTCAGCATTTTCACACCGTCTCCGATGAAATCATGTATCTCTCCAATGCTTCTCTCCGGCAGACCGTTTACCCTGAGCCCATAATTCATGGCATCCGTAAGGTCTTTAAGTGTATATAAAATTGTTCCGTCCATATCAAATATGGCTAGCTTGTATCTGTTCATATAAGTTCCCGGATTAACATCCTTTTTATTCTACATACATCACATGAAAAGTGCTCTGATTTTTTCCTCGGTCGCTGCGACACTGCCCTGTACCATCTGAGGCTTGCCGCCCCCCTTGGCTCCCAGTTCTGCTCCCAGTTTTTTCTGCGCCTCACGCACATCGCACTCGGCTGAAGCCAGTATATAGGAATATCCCTTTTCGTCGTCTCCTGAGAAAAAAGCGATTACCCCTTTATGCTTTGAAACCAGTGCATTCACAGCGTTTCTAATAATCACATTGTCGATCTTTTCCTTGAAAAGGATCACGTTCTCCTGCTCTATCGGGATAGCGGAAAGCTCATTATTCAGAAGCTCCTGCTTGGCATTAAGCAGCTTCGAAGAAAGAGAAAGCGTCTCTGTCTTAAGCTTCTGCACATTTTCCAGGAGATTTTCCCGTCCTGTGGTCAGGTAATCCTGCAAGCTGTCTATAAGCGCAAGACTTTCTCTGTAGTAAAGAAGTGCCCGCTGGCCACAAAGAATATGTATGCGTACGCCTCCCTTGTAATTCTGAAGGTGAATTACCTTGAGCATACCGATTTCTCCTGTCCTCTCCACATGAGGAGCACAGCAGGCACAGCTGTCATAGCCCGGAATGGTCACGATACGCACAGGGCCCGCCAGCTCTTTTTTGCTACGATATACTAGGGTCTTCAAGGCCTCTGAATCCACATAACCGGCTTCTATTTTTATATTTTTATATATGGCCTCATTTACCTTATTCTCGATTTTTGCCACATCCTCTGCAGACAATACCCCGTTAAAATCCATGGTCACGGAATTATCGGACAGGTGAAAGCCCACATTTTCAAAGCCGTACATGCTATGCACCAGACCGGAAAAAATATGCTCTCCGCTATGCTGCTGCATATTACTGAATCTATGCTCCCAATCCAGGCACATTTCTGCCTTTTCACCATGGACAGCCTCCTCCAGGTAATGGGTGATTACTCTGTCCTGCACCTGTACGTCCACCACCCTGATACCGTTTATGGTGCCTGAGTCCGGGCTTTGTCCCCCTTCTTCAGGGAAAAAGATGGTCTTATCCAGCACTACGGCATAGACTGTTCGTCCTTCTTTTTCAATTTTTTCACAGGATAAAATATTGCTTTCTGCAGAAGTCATATAGGGTTCTGCGTCAAAAAGTCTGATGGTTTCCATGTTTTCCCCTTTTCACTTTCTTTTGCCAACTATGATTTTACTATACATGCTTTATAAAATTACCGGATGCGAATCTAACGAAGAAAAGTGCTCCTCTGATAGCCCAATCCGCAAACATACCGATCCACACGGCAATAGGTCCGAAATGAAAGGCTCGAATAAGCAGCGTGGCTATAAAGACTCGACAGGTCCACATGGTAATGGACGACACTATCATAGTGTATCGCACGTCGCCACCTGCTTTTAAGCCATTGGTTATGGTAAAGGATGGTACCCAGAAAAGAGGCTTAACGATAGTAATCCAAATCATCATATTCCAGGCTATATCAAGTGCCTCTGGAGTAATTCCCGCTATATGCATAATAGGTCTGCAGATGGCAAAAACCACCGCGCAGGAAGCCACGATAACCGCCTCGGCATAGCCCATAAGCTTGACTACATAATACTTGGCTTCTTCCTTACGTCCTGCTCCCAGAGTCTGTCCTACTATGGTCAAAAGTGCAATATTTACACCGGAAGCCGCCACACCGTTTAATCCTTCAAAGGTCGAAGCCCAGGACTGAGCCGCGATAGCATCGGGTGACAGGGTGGATACAGATGACTGAATCATAAGCTTGCCGAACTGGAACATGCCGTTTTCAATACCGGTGGGAATACCTATAGCCAGAATTCTGCTGATAAGCTTCATATCCGGCCTGATCTTCAGATAATCCCTGATAACCAGCACCTGACCCGGTTTTCTAAGCTCTGCCATAAGGATAATAGTGGCCACTCCTCTGGCTATAAGGGTAGCCAGGGCTGCTCCCGCCACTCCCATATCCAGCACATAGAGAAAAATAGCATTTCCCGCCACGTTAATGCCGTTGGAAATAAGGGCTACCACCATGGGGAATCTGGTTTTGCCGGAGGCTCTGAAAAAGGCCGCTGCCGCAGAAAACAGTGCAATAAATGGAAATGAGAAAACAGTTACCGTGAAGTAGGTAATCGCTTCCTTCATAATATCAGCATCAAGTTCACCAAATATCAGCGATAAAAGCGGCACTCTGAACACAAATAAAAGTACAGTTAATGTCACCGAAATGGCAGTCATAAGAAAAATAATCTGTCTGGCCGCATCATTGGCTTTATCCTTGTCATTGGCTCCGATAAACTTGGAGCAAACAATAACACCACCCGTTGCCAGAGCCGCAAATACCTGCTGTATCAACTGATTGATGGAATCCGACAGCGTCACTGCCGACATGGCATTTTGAGATACCGTAGATACCATGGTAGAGTCCACCATACCCACAAATACATTCAAGGCCTGTTCCAGCATAACAGGGATGATAAGTGCCCACAGAGCTTCCTTGGGGAAGAGCAGATCATTTTTGTTAATTTGAGTCTTGTCGTAAAGTTTTGGTAATCCCATATTTTAGTCCTCTTAATATGCCATATGTACCCATGATAATAATGATACAATCAAACCTTATCACAAGCCGGCAAGTTAGTAAACGAAAAAAAGTTTTAAAAAAGTAAAAAAAGTACTTGCATTTTAAAAAACGCTGTTGTATAATTACGCCTGTTCCTTGCAGAAAGGAATAGCAAATATGTTATAGAGGTATCGCCAAACGGTAAGGCAACGGACTCTGACTCCGTCATTTTCAAGGTTCGAATCCTTGTACCTCTGCTTCTACCCCGATTTTTATCGGGGTGTTTTTTTTCGTTTTTTTTACGTAGGATTGATTACTTTTTGCTATACATAAAATACAAAAAATGATATTATATACAAACCTGTAAGGTATAAGACCATTACTACCCTACTATCTGAAAGGGAATACATACATGAAAAAATATCGTTTTTTAACCATATGCCTGCTGATTTTTTCGGTTCAGTTTCTTATAGCCTGCGAGACCGGCAAGCCTGCAAATCCCGGTCCCGTCATAAGTTCGACACCGACTGCGGAAGCTCCTTCAGTACCCCCTACCCATACCAGCACCCCCACAAATACATTAACCCCTACCTCCACTCCCACCGAGACGCCTTCACCTACACCTACCGCTCTCCCTGAGAAGCTGGTGATAAGTGAGATCATGGCCACCAACAAAAGCTATGCCATGAATGGCAGTCTCTGCGACTGGATTGAGCTTTACAACGCAGGGGACAGCGATATCGACTTATCAGGCTTTTTCCTGTCCGATAAAGAAAATAAGCCTCTGAAGGCCAGACTTCCTCAGGTAATTCTGAAGCCCTCGGAGTATATCGTTCTTACCTGCGACAACGAAATCATCCTGCCCGGTGCCGAGGAAAAGACTGTAATAAAGGGCGACCTTTCCTTTAAGCTTAGCAGTGACGGGGAAACAGTTACCCTTACCAGAGCCGATGGACTGAAGATAGATTCCGTGACTTATGAAAATCTTGAAAGCGATTATTCTGTTACTAAGGACGGTATCTGCAGTCTCCCTTCACCGGGCTTTTCCAATGATAAGGCCGGCCATAGGAAGGCTTTAGAGCTGGTAGCTGCAGCTGCCATGAATACTGAGACTCCCGGCCTTGTCATAAACGAAATACTATCCTCGAACAATCACTTTAATAAATATACCTCTTCCACCAAGCTTGCAGGCTACTATGACATGCTGGAGCTCTATAATGCCTCAACTGATCCTATACTTCTGTCGAATTATTATCTGTCGGATTCAGCCAAGCACCTTTTGGATTACAGGTTGCCCAATGTCACACTAGAGCCCGGAAAATATTACCTCCTGTACTGTGTGGGCAGAGCTACTGTGAATTACGATAATCCGGGTATTCTTTTTACCCAGCCGGAGCTTCCTATAGAGCTTTCTTATTTTGGTGAGACCCTCTATCTCACTCACAAGGACGGCCTTATTTATGATTGCGTAAGCTTTCCTGAGATGTATGACGGAGTAAGCTACGGAAGAAGCCCTTCAGCGCCTTCTATGTTCGTTCTGCAAAAAGAGCCTACCCTGGGCAAGCCTAATTCGGAAGGACAGAGCGATTTTTCAACAGCGCCTATAGCAGATATCAAAAGCGGAGCCTACAGTGGCAGTATCAGTGTAAGCTTCACCTCTCCCGGTACCATCTACTACACGCTGGACTCCTCCGCTCCCACTACCTCCTCCAAGGTCTGGGACGGCAAGCCGCTTACCTTTAGCACCAACACCACTCTTCGTGCAATCAGTGTGGAGGGTGATAAATTAAAGAGCTTTGAAGCGGTATATAACTATTTTCTAAATCCCTACGATTTTACCCTGGATGTGGTCTCAGTATCCATGTCTGCCAAGGATTTTGCCGCTATAAGCGCATCCCAGAGCAAGGCTCCGACCTATGCTATCAATGTGGCTCTCTATAAAAACAACAGAAATGGCAATACATTGGTACTGGACGAGGAGTTTTCCGCAAATGCCATTATCGAGCTCTGCGGTGCCTCCACTCTTTACGCCGACAAGACCAGCTATCAGATCAAGTTCAAGAGTAAATACGGGCCTTCCAAGCTGCAATACAAACTCTTCGACACTTCAGACATAGAAGAATTCAACAGTTTCACCCTGAGAGGCGGCTCCCAGGATAACGTCTATACTCTTTTGAGAGACGAGGCTTTATCTTCTCTTCTGTACTCATACTATGGCGAAGAACTTATTCTGCATGAGAACTACAGACCCGTAAATCTCTACATCAACAATGAATACAGAGGTATTTACTACATAAGAGAGCATGAAGACAAAGCCATGATAGCCAGCCACTATGATGTTGATGAGGAAGACGTGATTATGGCCAAAAACATGCTTCCCACCACCGTAAGAGGCGGTACAAGTGCAGATAAGGCGGAGCTTACCAAGGCTTGGGAACTTATTAAAAACGGTGATCTTAACAATCCTGCTGTTTTCAATCAGCTCTGCGATATAGTAGACTATGACACTCTCCTTACCTACTGGGCCACAATGCTTTGGTCTGCTGATAATGACTGTCATTTAAGAGCTTACAAGATAAGGGGCGGCAAGTGGAAAATTGCTCTTCACGATCAGGATCTGGCTATGCGTGAGACCTGCAACTATGTCTACACAGACAAATTTTTCAACGAAAAGCGTACCACCGCCTACCGGGTAATGCTGAAGGGCTTACTGAGATGCGACAAATTCAGAGCTGACCTTCTGGCAAGACTGGGAGAATTCCTGAAGACTGCCTACAGTACTGATTACTGCGTAAACTATGTTAAAGAGAACTTCATAAATGTCATCGCTCACGATATGGAGTATAACTGCGAGCTTTGGGGTGGCACCAGACTCTATGTCAAAAATCCGAACTCAGGCTCCAGGATAGCTACCTACTCCGTCTGGAAAAGCAGATGTAATCAGCTGACCAAGATGATGTCCGGTCGTTCTGAGGAATTGGTCACAGCCCTTAAGAAGTTCATGAATCTGACCGCAGAAGAAGAACAGAAATACTTTAGACAATAAAGAAAATCCATAAAAATTAGAGTGTGGTCCTTATATCTCCTGTCTTCCTGACAAGGAGCAAATAAGGCGTCCACACTCTTTTTCATTTACCGAAACCCATCTATCATTTCTTATTTTCAAAAATCTATTTTTCTATTACCGTCATTTTTTTCTCGTAAATCTGCATCCCCATTGCAGCTACCACCAGAATACATCCTGCATTTTCAAAAAAGCCTCTGATAGTCTGAGCATAGCTTCTTACCATAAGAACTGCCGAAATAGAGTTTCCCGGCAGCCGGTTAATAAAGATGGTGGCCAAATAAGAAAGTCCAAAGCTTAAAAAACTACATAAGCAGAACCATACCAAGCCCAAACTTTCCGGTGCTATACTATCAGATTGCGCTCCCTGGATTCTTACAATAATTACAATTACCAAAGAAAAAAGCGGTATCGAAACATCTGTTAATACACTGTTTATTATGGCTTCCGGAGTCACTGAAAGGATCCCCACTGTTGTTGCTATACTGATAACAAGAGTTATAGCCATAAAAATTATTCCGACTGTATAAAAATTTTTCTGTAATCTTGTCATTTCCTCAAAACCCTTTTCTAAAACTATTTCTTATATTTCTTAAAACTGATATTCAGGTCTACCACTCCGGAAATTCCGGGAACATCACCCTCACTGGTGTACTGAAGTATCTCATAGTGATATGGATAATCTACGTTCAAACCGTAGTACGCATACCAGAAATCATATTCATCCAATTGGCTTCTGTCATAATTCAGAAGGCTCCAGTTGGTGCTGGAGTAAATCATAGGCGTGTAGCCTGCATTTTTTACTCTTTCACAGAAGGCCTTAATTATGTCAGTACGCAGCTGAGCCGGCATATAATTTGCTCTGGCATCCACGCCTGAATAAAACTCAGTATCGAAAATAACCGGATAAGTAATGTTATATTTCCTGATAGCATCAACAATGGCATCAGCTTCTTCTATGGCTTCCTCCACACTGATAGCCTGAGTAAAATAATATACACCGACCTGCATACCTGCGTTCAAAGCTCCCTCAATATTTTTCTTGAAGGTGTTATCGTCCTGCAGGGTGCCGCCGCCGTAGCCACGGTAACCCATTCTGACAATGGCAAATTCAAAACCGGCTTCCTTTACTTTATTCCAGTTGGTAACATTGTTAAACTTGGATACATCCACTCCCCAGGAGGTCTCTACGGAAGGATCCTTGTATTCCATGTAGCCATTCTCATTTTTTACAAGAAGAGACGGATCCTGCCAGGACTGCTTCATTCCGTCTTTTGCAAAGAAAATCATCTTCTCTCCGTTATCTCCGGTGAGAGAAATCTTAGCCTTCCTGGTATCTTCATAGTCCTTCACAGGGGTCACTATCAGCATCTCATCTGCCGCCATTACCAGCTGTTCCGCATAGCAGTAGAAGATATTGCTGTGGTTACCGAAAATATCGAAGGTGGAATAAGTAATGCGTGAAGACATCTCTCCTATCCAGCCAATACCTTGCAAAAATACCTTGGAAGACACAAATACTCTCTCATTCAGAAGAGAATACTTGATATCATTTAAAACAGAAAGTGACATGCTGCTTTTCTCTGCTTCAGTCAGTCTCCTGCCGGCAGAAATGTAATACTTTCTGGACTCGTTCACCACGCAGACCAAAGTCTCTGTGTCTGTCTCCACGAAGCCACCGATAGCAATACTGTTCTTTAATCCCATCTCAGGACTCAGAGTATGATACTCCACGAGGTCCAAACAGGTAACAAAATGTACCCCCTTGCACTCTTCCTCTCTGTCGTCCATCTTCTTGAAAACGAAAGCCATCTGCTCCCGCTTGTTATCTCTCCAGTCAAAAATAACCGGCAAAAGCCTGCCAATATTTTCAGCCTTAAGCGAATAGTCCCAGGAAAATTCCCTTTTCAGATTTCCCTTTTCTATGATAACCTTGCCGTAGGGCTCATTGCCGTACTTCACATAGTCATTTCTGTAGTAAAAGGCGTATTCGCCCATGGTAAGCTTCAGGTACTCGCTGCCATCCATTACACTAACGATAGCAGTGGCCCCCTCCGGCAGAGTAGCCCCCTGAATCTCAGTCTTAAGGCTCTCAACGTGCTTGGCATTTTCCGGATCATGCTGTATATAATCAGTGGGCATGGGAACACCGGTATTGTCTGTGGGCCCCGGAGTAGTATTTCCGATAGTCCCGCCTGTAGGCGGTTGCGGAATCGGAGCAATATCTGTCACTGTACCGCTCTTATTCCATATATACTTCTGAAAAAAAACAAATCCACCACCAATAGTCAACAGGTTTATAAGAACCAGTATAATTACAAGTGCTATCAGTCCGCCGCTTCCTCTTCTTTTTTCCATATTTTGTCTCCTCTGTCCGGGATATTTCCTGTAATGATTTTAATCTTGAAAAAAATATGATTCGTTGATATGATACCTTCATGAAAAACGTACAAAAATGTACAAATAACATTATAGCAGATAACTTCCAATAAGAAAACGAAAATATGAATCAGTACAAAACAATTTACTCTCCCTGCGAAGGCGAAATTGAAGAAAAAAAATCCCGCTTCATCTGTCACATAATTCCCATCGACAGTGAAGAGGAAGCTCTTGCCTTTATCGAAAAAATGAAAAAACAGTATTGGGATGCCCGACACAATTGCTACGCCTATATCCTGGAGGGTCCCGTGGATTACGTCCGCGCTTCCGATGACGGTGAGCCCCAGAAAACAGCCGGTCAGCCCATTTTGTCTGTCCTTCAGGGAGCAGACCTCAAAAATGTCTGCGCTGTGGTCACCAGATATTTCGGCGGCACTCTCCTGGGCACAGGTGGTCTGGTGAGAGCCTATACCGACGCTACTGCCGCAGCCCTAAAAGCCGGTGAAATCATCGAAAAAATCCCGGGGCGTCTTCTCTCCATAACCACAGACTATAACGGTCTGGGCAAGCTTCAGTATCTGATGGGAAGCTTAGGGCTCCCCATCATGAATACGGAATATGCCGAAAACGTAAAGGTAGAAATATGCCTTCCTCTCTCCAAGGTAAATGAAGTCACCAAAAAACTTATCGACTCCACCAACGGTAGGGCTGTAATAGAAGAAGGTGATGAGGTCATTTTCGCGGAAATTGATGGCGTCATAGAAATCCAGTAGTTTTTCTAACTTTTTTCGTAAAATTGTGGATATCAAATCGAAATTTTACTTTTATCCACAAAGTTATCCACATTTTTCTACTCTTGTGGACTACTTTTCCACCGCGATAGACCTCCATGAATATAAGTTTTTCCACCACGATAGTCCTCTCCGGATAACTTTTCCACCCGGGCAGCCCGCTGTGTATAACTCTTTCTACTATCGTATCTGTGCTGCATAAAGCTCATAATAGGCACCTTTTCGTGCCATCAGGTCGCTATGGCGGCCTTTTTCTTTTATTTCTCCATTGTCCACTACGATGATCTCATCGGCGTGCTCAATGGTGGATAGGCGGTGAGCGATGATGAAGCAGCTCTTGTGGGCCATCAGTTCCTCCATGGCGCTCTGTATTTTTTTCTCGGTACGAGTGTCCACATTAGAGGTGGCTTCGTCCAGGATAAGCATACTCGCATCCAGCAGCATGGCTCTTGCAATAGTAAGAAGTTGCTTCTGTCCCTTGGAGATGTTCACACCATCTTCCGTCAGCACCGTGTCATACCCATCCGGCTGCCTCATAATGAAATTATGAATTTTAGCCGCCTTCGCAGCTGCCACCACCTCTTCCATAGTGGCATTTTCCTTACCATAAGCAATATTCTCAAAAATAGTACCACCGAACACCCAGGTATCCTGCAGCACCATTGCATAGGAGTAACGCAGGGATTTTCGGGTGATTTCCTTATTTTCGTGGCCGTCCACTCTGATTTCGCCGGATACGGGATCATAAAACCTCATCAGGAGGTTAATCAGCGTGGTCTTACCGGCTCCGGTAGGTCCTACCACCGCCACCAGCTTGCCTGCAGGGGCTTCCAGGGAAAAATCCTTAAGGATAAGTTTTTCCGGTGTATAACCGAACTGAACGTCCTTTACCGACACATGGCCGTGTACGGAAGTAAGTTCAACCGCATTCTCAATATCTGCCGGCTCATTGTCCTCGGAAAGCACTCTGTTTACTCGCTCTGC
This sequence comes from Lachnospiraceae bacterium, assembly GCA_045641825.1. Classification (GTDB taxonomy): domain Bacteria; phylum Bacillota; class Clostridia; order Lachnospirales; family Lachnospiraceae; genus RGIG3528. The sequence goes on along the minus strand of JAZUHR010000267.1, from coordinate 5,122 downwards.
AGCAGCCAGCGCCGACTGTAACTCTCCGATAATGTTTGCCGCCTCGTTGATAGGGCCTGAAAACTTTCTCGAGTACAATACGAAGGAGGAAACGTCGCCCAACAGCATTTTTTCCATAAAAAACAGGATTGCTCCGAATATTGTAACCAGGCAGAGTGAAATATTGTTAATCATATTTACGGAAGGTCCAATGCCCGCATTCATGCAATCTGCATCATAGTAGGCTTCCATTGCGGCCACATTAACATCACGGAATCGTTCTTCGTATACTTTTTCACCGGCAAAGCCCTGAATAACCTTCTGGCCGCCTACAGTCTCCTCTACGAAGCCGTTCATTTCGCCCAGTTTCCTGGAGCGCACTGAGAATTTCGGACGGGTAATTTTCGTCATAGTCCTGGTATATATAAAGGAGCCGGGAATGGTGACGCACATTACAAGCACAAGTATGGGCGAGATTTTTACCATCATGATAAATGAACCCACAATAGTGACTGTGCTGGCCAAAATTTGCACTACATCCGTGGAAAGCGATGTGTTGATAACATCGATATCGTAGGACACGCGGCTTATGATATCTCCTGCCTGATGCGTATCAAAATATGATACGGGCAATTTCATCAACTTATCAAAAACATCCTGTCTCATATGCTTTACGATACGTCTGGTGATGGCACGCATAAGAAGGGCCAGCACATAGGAAAGTACTGCTGACACCACGTAGAAAACCGTCATCTGCCATGCATACCTGAAAACCGTATCAAAATCCACCTTGCCCTCTCCCTTAATGGCATTAATCGCCTTACCGGAAAGTGCAGGTCCTATAAGTGCAAAAGAATTCGCCGCCAGCGTAATAACAAGTGCTATAAATAGGAGCATCTTGTATTCTTTTAAGTATCTCCACAGAAATCGGAAGGCTGCCTTGGGGTCCTTTGCCTGTTCTACTGTTTTACCTTTTCCCCCACTGGGGATGTTCTTCTTATCTGCCATTATACCAAACTCCCCAACTGTGTAGCAGCGATTTCCTTGTAAACGCTGCAGTTCTCCATGAGTTCCGTGTGTGTGCCGGCGCCGATTACCTGACCGTCATCCAGTACCAGAATCCTATCCATTTTCATAACAGAGCTGATACGCTGTGCAACGGTCACCAGCGTAGAATCCCTGTATTCAGTGCTGATAGCATTTCTGACATCGGCATCCGTCTTGTAGTCCAAGGCTGAGGAGGAATCATCCAGAATCAGTATTTCCGGGCTTCCTGCAAGCGCTCTGGCCACGTAAAGTCTCTGCTTCTGACCTCCCGAGAAATCCGCACCCTTAATGGCTGCTTCGTGCATAAATCCGCCATCTTTCTGAACCACAAAATCGTAGGCATTGGCAGCCTTTACGGCCTTTTCCACCGCCTCATGGGGCAGGTCTCTTCCGAAACTTATATTTTCTTCGATAGTGTCCGCAAAAATAATGTTGTTCTGGAAGGCTGTACCGAATTTCAGTCGTAATTCACTAAGCGGATATGTCTTGATATTTCTGCCATCAATCAGAATTTCTCCCTTGGTGCAGTCATAGTAGCGCATCAAAAGATTCAGGATAGTGGTTTTTCCCGAGCCGGTAGCGCCGATAATTCCAAGAGTTTCATCCTTTCCCACGGTAAAGGATACATCCGAAAGCACATACTTGTCCTCAATGTCGTCGGTAGGATCTCCATAGGTAAACCACACATGTCTGAATTCGATTTTCGGCGCATTTGCGACTACTTTTCCGCTGAATTTTTCCACCTGCAAGTCATTCTCTGCATCCATTACCATCCATATACGCTTAGCCGAAGCAGAGCCTTTGGAAAAGTTTACAAATATTCTGGTAACCGCGATAACCGCGTTCAAAATCATGGTAAAGTAGGTCAGGAAAGCCACGATTACACCGGGCAGAATGTCACCGGAGTTGACTCTGTAAGCGCCCACAATAATTACAAGCACAAGTCCGATATTCAGGAAAAAACTGATGAGCGGACCTGATGCCGACATAATGCCCGAGGCCTTAAAATCGCTGTCTGCGGTCTCGGAATTCGCTTTTTCAAAGCGTTTTTTCTCATATTCTTCCTTGGACAGTGCCTTGATAACACGAATTCCCGACACGTCCTCTCTCATAACCCGCACCATTACGTCCACAAAACTCTGCACCCTGGCGTAAAGCGGGATGCCTTTTAACGAAATCAGAATAACCACCACAAAAACAAAAGGAATGACGGCCACCAGTGTCAGTGTCAGCGTCACATCCAGGGTAGCAGCCATAATCAGGCCGCCTATCAGCATCAGAATGGCTCTTACTGCCATACGCTGAAAGATATTGAAACAGGTATGGATATTGTAGGAATCGGATGTGAGTCTGGACACCAATGAAGGTATGCCGAATTCGTCCGTCTTTTTACCGGACAGGGTCATGATTTTTTGGAAAAGATCGTTTCTGAGTCTCTTGATGGCGTCCATGGACACCCACGCTGCCCTGCGATTGGCAAAGACATTTAAACATCGCGCTGCCAGAGCGCAGGATAACATAAGCACGCTCCATAGGATAAAAGGCCTGTAGTCTCCCGTCTCTTTAAGTTGTGGCACCACCACATCCAGAATCCTAGCCATAATCCAAGGTATAAAAAGTTCGACTACAGTGCCGAAAATCTTGGCAATATAGCCTCCCACCATTTTATTTTTTTGTACAAATAAGTATTTAAATGCTCTTTTCATAATAAAATTTATTCTAACATAACAATATCCAAAGTCAATATTTATGGGGTCCCTCATAAGCATAAAAATACAGGCCTCCGAATGCCGGAGGCCCGCTGATTTTTTCATAGTACTAGCTAAAGTACTTAACACCACTCTCGAAGATCTTCATATCCTGATCGCCGTAGATGTTGAGAGCAACACCGTCGCCCTTACGCTCTGAGTGAGCCATCTTACCGAGTACGCGACCTGACATATCTGTGATACCCTCGATAGCCATATAGGACATATTCGGGCAGTAATCCTCATCCTGAGTAGGATTGCCGTTGGCATCTACATACTGTGTAGCTACCATGCCGTTTTCGATAAGCTTTTTCAGCCACTCGTCATTTGCAACGAATCTGCCTTCACCGTGAGAAGCAGGAATGGAGTAAACCTTGCCCAGTTCTGCACCGGAGAGCCATGGGGACTTGTTGGAAATAACCTTTGTATAAACGGTATGGGAAGCGTGACGTCCGATGGAGTTACGTGTAAGTGTAGGAGATGTCTCATCCTGCTCTCTTACCTCGCCATATGGCACCAGACCAAGCTTAATGATAGCCTGGAAACCGTTACAGATACCAAGTACAAGACCATCGCGATTCTTAAGAAGGTCATTAAGTGCGTCGGAAAGCTTTACATTGTTGAAGGCTGTTGCGATAAACTTACCGGAACCGTCCGGCTCGTCACCTGCGGAGAAGCCGCCCGGGAACATAACAATCTGGCTGTTCTTAATCTCGCGCTCGAAGTTTTCAACGGACTCTCTGATATCAGCCTCGTTGCGGTTACGGAATACGGAAGTAACTACCTCTGCGCCAGCCTTCTCGAAAGCACGAAGTGAATCGTACTCACAGTTTGTGCCGGGGAATACAGGGATGAATACGCGAGGCTTAACCACCTTCTTGGTGGAAACCAGGATATTCTTCTCGCTGTAGAGAGGAATGATAAGGTCCTTCTGATCTTTAACCTGTACACCGGGTGTATGAGTAGGGAATACGCTTTCAAGAGTAGCTTCCCATCTTTCCTTAGCGTCAGCGAAGGAAATTACAGTATCCTTGTACTCGAAGCAAGCCTTGTCTGTAACATCGCCCACTACCTTGCATACAGCGCCGGAATTAACGATAGTCTCAAAGTCTGCGGGATCGATTTCTGCGATAATTTCACCGTAAAGAGGAGCGAAAAGCACCTTCTCATCTACAGAATCGCAAATCTTAACGCCAAGCGCGTTACCGAAAGCCATCTTGGAAACAGCCTCAGCCACACCGCCGGCGGTGGTAGCATATGCGCTCTTGATGATACCCTTCTCGTTAAGTGCACGGAAGATATTCATCTGGCTCATAAATGCATCATAATCAGGCAGATCGTACTGATCCTTCTTCATAAGGAATCTGATAATCTTGTTACCGGCCTTCTTGAACTCGTCGGTAATAACATCCTGCTGCTTTGCAATATCAACTGCGAAGGAAACAAGTGTAGGAGGAACGTCGATTTCATTGAAGGAACCGGACATGGAATCCTTACCGCCGATGGAAGGAAGTCCCAGACGTACCTGAGCCTCGTAAGCACCAAGGAGAGATGCCAGTGGCTTACCCCAACGTGTCTCATCGTCACGAAGTCTCTCAAAGAACTCCTGGAAGGTGAAACGAATCTTGTTCATGTCACCACCTGCAGCAACGATCTTTGCTACAGAGTTGATTACTGCATATACAGAGCCGTGATATGGGCTCCAAGAAGAGAGATATGGATCGAAGCCATAGCTCATCATTGTAACTGTATCGCACTTACCACGAAGCACTGGAAGCTTTGCAATCATGGTCTGTGTAGGTGTGTTCTGGTAAACACCGCCGAAAGGCATCAGAGTGGATGCTGCACCGATGGAGGAGTCGAACATCTCGATAAGGCCCTTCTTGGAGCATACATTAAGGTCAGAAAGCATGTTCAGCCACTTAGCCTTAACATCGTCACCTGCTACTGCCTCTACTGTGGAAGCCTTGTAGGAACCGGGCTCATCGAAAAATGTCTTATCCTCTGCAGGCATCTCTACGCGAGCGGTGGTCTCCTGATGAGCACCGTTGGTATCAAGGAATGCTCTGCTGATATTTACGATAGACTTACCTCTCCAATTAAGGACAAGTCTCTTCTCTTCTGTAACCGTAGCAACTGCAATTGCTTCAAGGTTCTCTGAAGCAGCAAATTCAAGCATAGCATCAACGTCATTCTTATCAACAACGATAGCCATTCGCTCCTGAGACTCAGAAATAGCAAGCTCTGTACCATCAAGACCAGCATACTTCTTTGGAACTAAATCAAGATTAACTGTAAGGCCTTCTGCAAGCTCACCAATAGCAACTGATACACCGCCTGCACCAAAG
>JAZUHR010000266.1:0-15984 GCA_045641825.1 Lachnospiraceae bacterium | reverse complement strand
TCTTACCTGGAATCAGATCTATCAGACTATAGCAGATTACTTGGGCGTTGAATATAAGCCTTATTACGTGGCTTCTTCATACCTGGCAGCTGTGAGCCACTATGACTTTGAGGGCGGACTTATCGGAGACAAGTCCAATTCCGTAGTATTTGATAATTCCAAGCTTAAGAGGGCAGTGCCGGGCTTTACTCCAAACATTCGTTTTGAGCAGGGCATCAAGAAGGTTCTTGATAACGTAATGGCTCACCCTGAGCTTCAGACAGAGGACCCTGAATTTGATATCTGGTGCGACAAGGTGATTGCAGCGCTGGAGGAGAGTAAGAAAAACTTTTAATCCTCCGGAAAAAGGTGCCTGTATAGGAGATAAGAAGAAAAATGGAACTAAGTGAACAGGTAAAAAGCATAAGAACCAATTGGGCAATCGGCGATGCAAAGAGAGATGAGGGACTGACCACACCTGAGTCTATTCGTCGCTTTGACAATATTTCCTACGGACCCTATGCAAATGAAAACCTTTTGGATATTTATGTGAAAAAGGATGTAACTACTTTGCAGCCGACTATAGTAAATATCCACGGAGGCGGCTGGGTGTACGGCTCCAAGGAGATATACCAGTTTTACTGTATGAGTCTGGCTGAACGCGGCTTTACCGTAGTGAATATTAATTATCGTCTGGCTCCGGAGACCAGATTTCCTGGAGCGGTGGAGGATATAAATGCAGCGCTGACCTTTATTGAGAATAATGGAAAGGACTTCTTCATAGATAAAGATCGACTGATCCTCATAGGAGATTCGGCGGGCGGTCAGCTGGTAAGTCACTACGCTACGATTTTTACCAATCCCGCTTTCGCCAAGCTTTTTGACTTTAATTTGCCCAATGTATCGATTAAAGCTCTGGGGCTTCACTGCGGCGTATATGACGGTAAGGCCAGAGCCTATGAAAAGGGGCAGCTCTTCGCAGAGGAATACCTGGGACTGGGCGGTAAAAAGCCGTCAGCTGAGTTGGTGGAAAGGGTGGATGCCCTTAAGTATATGACGGGGGACTTCCCACCCTCCTTCATAGTGAGCGCGGAAAATGACTTTCTTTTATCCGGTGTGAGGCCCATGAAAAAGCACCTGGAGAAGCTGGGAGTACCCTGTGAAGCCAAGGTGTATGGTACTAAGAAGCGTAAGGAGGTAGCCCATGTTTTCGAGGTAAATATAAGGCTTCCTGAGGCTACTGAATGTAATGACGATGCCTGCGCTTTTTACAGAAAATATGTGCAGGAAGACTGTCAGGATTAATAGAATATCGACATGGAAAAATAAGCTCGTCTGCTTCGGAGTACCGGGGAAGGCGAGTTTTTTTATACAGATACGCTTTGATAATAGCAAGTTTATACAATCTTAATTGAGGTATGGACCTGCATAAATTATAATGGATTACAAGTGGTATTGTGCCTAACTAAATATTAAGCTTGAGAGGTGTGACATGAGAGTAGGAATTATCGGCGCAGGAAATATAGCACAGAGTCTGGCAAATGCAGTGAACGGACTCGCGGATGTGGAGCTTTATGCCATAGCATCCAGAGATATGAAAAAAGCAGAGGAATTTGCCGTGAAATTCGGCGTGACCAAAGCATACGGAAGCTACGAGGAGATGCTGGAGGATGAGAAGGTGGACCTGGTATATGTGGCGACTCCTCACAGCCACCACTATGAGCATGCGAAGATGTGCATAGAGCATGGGAAGGCTGCATTGGTAGAAAAGGCTTTCACAGCCAACGCTGCTCAGGCGAGGGAGCTTATCGAACTGGCTGAGCAGAAGAAGGTGCTGCTTACCGAAGCTATCTGGACCAGGTACATGCCCAGCAGATATCTGGTAGAGGAGGCTATAAAGAGCGGAATTATCGGCGATGTAAAAATGATCACCGCCCAGCTTTCCTATCCGATTACCAATGTGGAGAGAATGACCTCCAAGGCCCTGGCCGGCGGTTCTCTTTTGGATCTGGGGGTATATCCCATTAACTTTGCAGCCATGTTTATGGGCACGGATATAGCTGATATATCAGGGACCTGCACCTATACTGAAAGCGGCGTGGATTGTCAGGAAGCTATTACTATCACCTATAAAAACGGCAATATGGCAGTCCTGGGGGCTTCTATGTGTGTAGACAGCCACAGATACGGACATATTCTGGGGACCAAGGGCTATATCGACGTAGTGAATATCAATAACATCGAAGAAATCAGAGTCTACAATACCTGGCATCAGCAGGTAAAGACCATAGAGGTGCCTAAGCAGATAAACGGATACGAGTATCAGGTATTGGCCTGCAAGAAGGCGCTGGAGGAGGGCAGAATTGAATGCCCGGATATGCCTCATAGCGAAAGCCTCCTCATAATGGAGTGGATGGACAAATTAAGAAAAGACTGGGGCGTAAAATTTGATTTTGAATGAAATGCATTTAAGCTGAAAGAACCTGGGGAAGGCCCCAAATCAAGGAGGAAATCATATGGAAATGACACTCAGATGGTATGGATCAAAGTATGATACCGTGACACTTAAGCAAATAAGACAGATTCCCGGTGTACATGGGGTGATCACCACCCTTTACTATAAGCAGCCCGGTGAAGTCTGGAAGAGAGAGGAAATCAGGGCTCTTAAGGATGAAGTGGAGGCAGCGGGACTTAAAATCGCAGGCATTGAGAGCGTTAACGTATCAGATGCTATCAAGACAGGCTCAGCCGACCGGGATAAGGATATTGAAGCCTATATTGAATCCTTGGAAAATTTGGGCAAAGAGGATATTCATCTGGTTTGCTACAATTTTATGCCGGTTTTCGACTGGACCAGAACGGAGCTTGCAAGAATGAGAGAGGATGGCTCTACAGTGCTGGCTTATACCCAGGAGGCGGTAGATGCACTGGATCCTGAGAAGATGTTTGAGTCTATTTCAGGCGACATGAACGGCACAGTAATGCCCGGCTGGGAGCCTGAGAGAATGGCCAGAGTCAAGGAACTTTTCGAGCTCTACAAGGATATCGATGACGAGAAGCTTTTTGAAAATCTTAAGTACTTCCTGGAGCGCATCATGCCGGTCTGCAACAAGTACGATATCAAGATGGCAATTCATCCGGACGACCCGGCATGGAGCGTATTCGGCCTTCCGCGCATCATCATCAACAAGGAAAATATTCTTCGCATGATGAAAATGGTGGACGATCCTCATAACGGCGTGACCTTCTGCTCCGGCTCCTACGGTACCAATTTGCAGAATGACCTGCCGGATATGATCAGATCTCTTAAGGGCAGAATTCATTTTGCACATGTGAGAAATCTTAAATTCCATTCTCCTACAAATTTCGAGGAGTCCGCTCACCTTTCTGCAGACGGTACCTTCGACATGTACGAGATTATGAAGGCCCTGTACGATATAGGCTTTGATGGCCCTATACGCCCGGATCATGGTCGTATGATTTGGGATGAAGTAGCTATGCCGGGCTACGGTCTCTATGACAGAGCGCTGGGTGCCACTTACCTGAACGGACTTTGGGAAGCTATTGAAAAGAGCCACACAAGAGGAATAGAAAAGAGATAGATAAGAAAATGGCAAGAAGATCGTTTTTGTTAAACGACAATTGGATATTTAAGGGACAGGATGGACAAGAGATAGAGGTGACTCTCCCTCATACCTGGAATAATTATGATGGCCAGGACGGTGGAAATGATTATTACAGGGGGAAACTCAGCTACCATAAGACCTTTGAGAAGCCGGACTACGATCCTGAGCGGGAAGAGGTCTATATAGAATTTCAGGGTGTGAATTCCATAGCCGAAGTGTTTTTGAATGACACCAGGGTAGGATACCATGAAGGAGGCTATTCCACTTTTCGCATTAATATAAGCAGTGCCCTAAGGGAAGGTAGCAACAGCCTGGTGGTATACGCGGATAACGGTAAAAATGATCGTGTCTACCCGCAGATGGCAGACTTTACCTTTTTTGGCGGAATTTACAGAGATGTGAAGCTCCTTATTGTAAACAAGTGCCATTTCGACCTGGAAAATTACGGTAATATCGGTGTTAAGATTACTCCCTTCTATGAGATGAAGCCTGAGCAGGTAGCGGTGAAGAGCTTTCTGGCCGATTTTCCGGGGAAGGAAAATACCCGCATCCGCTACAGTATATGGGATGCAGAGGGCCTTAAGGTCTCCGAAGAAGAGGTCTGTATGGCTACTGCGGTAATGCCCCTGATTTACTTAGAGGGCGATAAGGGGGAACTTAGCTGGGTTAATTTTAACGGCACGGAGAAGGTGCTGGAGGTGAAGGATTACCACCTGTGGAACGGCCTGGAGGACCCATATTTATATACTTTAAGGGCAGAGCTTTTTCAGGATAGTGAGCTTGTGGATGAAGTAAGCGCAAGCTTTGGTATCAGAAGCTTCTATGTAGACCCGGAAAAGGGCTTTTTCCTAAACGGCAGGAGCTATCCACTTCATGGAGTCAGTCGTCATCAGGATTTTAAAAATACCGGCACGGCAATTACCAGGGCTCATCATGACAGGGATATGGAGCTCATAAGGGAAGTGGGAGCCAATACCATAAGGCTGGCCCATTACCAGCACGATCAGTATTTTTACGAGCTCTGTGATAAGTATGGCATGATAGTCTGGGCAGAAATCCCTTATATCTCGGCCCATCTTAAGCATGGAAATGAGAATGCCGAAGAGCAGATGAGGGAGCTGATAATACAGAATTACCATCATCCGTCTATAGTGACCTGGGGCATATCTAATGAAATTACCATAAGTCCTGTGCACAAGAAGGAGATGCTGGAGAACCACCTTTTCTTAAATAATCTGGTTCATGAAATGGACCCGGGAAGACCTACCACAATGGCCTGCTTTGCTATGTGTAATCCCTTTAGAAAAGTGGTCCATGTGACAGATTTAGTAGGCTACAACCTCTATCTGGGCTGGTATGTACCGGGCTTTTGGCTCAATAATCTTTTTATCAGGTGCTTCCATTTTGTTTATCCCAAGACCCCTCTGGGCTTTTCCGAGTATGGAGCAGAAGGAATGCCAAATCTCCATAGCAGGAGACCTGTGAGAGGAGACCATACAGAGGAGTATCAGGCTAAGTATCATGAGTATATGGTGAAATGCCTGGCCAAGTACCCCTTTATGTGGGCAAATCATATATGGAACATGTTTGATTTCGCGGCAGATGCCAGATTTCAGGGCGGTGAGCCGGGCATGAACCATAAGGGCCTTATTAGCTATGACAGGCAGACGAAAAAGGACAGTTTTTTCCTCTACAAGTGCTATTGGAATCCGGAGCCTATGGTGCATATAACCTCCAAGAGATTTGAAGAGAGAAAAAAATACAAAATAGAAATCAAGGTCTATTCCAATTGCAAGGAAGTGGCACTCTATAAAGACGGAGAACTGATTGAGAAAAAGACCGGAGACAAGGTATTTAAGTTTAAGACACTGCTTAGTGATGGAGAGAATCGTTTTAAGGCTGTCGCAGTGACGGAAGCGGGAGAAGAAATAGTGGATGAGGCACATTTCCTTCGTACGGATAAGCCCAAACACTATGGCCTCATTTTCAATAAAGCCAAGTCAAATAACTGGATGTAAGGATAAGGAGAGTAAATTGGCAGAAGAACAGAAGATAAATAGAGCAAAGCTTTATCAGCTGATGCTGTTCCCCATGAATAATGGCGCCACCAACGTTTACTTCGTGCTGGTGCTGAGCTACATACCGACCTTTGGGTCCAATGTGCTGGCGCTGGGGCTTTTCGCATCAGTCATGGTGACTGTAATGAGACTTTTGGATGCGGTGACGGATCCGGTAATAGGAGCTCTCATGGACAGGACCAGCGGGAAATTCGGAAAATTCCGTCCCTTCATGGTCATCGGAAATGTCATTATGGCTCTGTCCATACTGGCGTTATACTGCCTGACACCTTTTATTCCCAAGGAGCAGACGGCAGTCAGGTATCTGAGTTTCACGATTCTTTACTTTATCTGGGTAATAGGATATACCTTCCAGACAGCTTGTACCAGGTCTGGGCAGACAGTACTGACCTCCGACCCTGGGCAGCGGCCGCTTTTTACCATTTTTAACACGGTGGGCTCCCTGCTGGGCATGGGAATCATGCAGTTCCTGGCACCGTTAATCAAGAAAAATGTGGCGGATTACAGCTTTGCCGGATTTTACAGGGTATTCACACCCATAGGCGTAGTGCTGTCAGTCCTGCTCACAATTCTGGCGGTGATAGGCATCTGGGAGAAGGACAGGCCGGAGTACTTCGGCATAGCCGGTGAGAAGGCCGAAAAGATAAAATTCAAGGACTATTTGGAAATACTTAAAAATAATGAGCCGATAAAGCGGCTTATGGTGGCCGGAGCAGGCTGCAAGCTGGCTTTTTCCATAGCGGCCAATACCACGGTGCTTTGTATGCTCTACGGCTCCATGATGGGAGATTACGACGGGCTTTACCTGCCTATGATGATAATAGGCTATGTCTTCTCAGCACCATTTTTCCTGATTACAGTGAAGACCTCTCAGAAAAAAGGACAGAAGGTGTCACTCTTAACCTTCGTGACACTGGCACTTGTCTGCTATGTGGGAGTCCTGGCCTTACTTCTCATGTGGGGACAGGGAGATGCCTTTAACCTGACCTTTATGGCAGGGGGCAAATTAAATATCAATCTCTACACAGTGCTATTTATTCTCTTTTTCGGTGTAGGATACGGTGCTTACTATGCTACAGCGGATATGCCTATTCCCATGGTGGCGGACTGTTCGGATTATGAGACCTACAGGTCCGGAAAATACATTCCGGGAATCATGGGCACCCTTTTCTCACTGGTAGACAAGCTGGTGTCCTCACTGGCACCAACCATAGTGGGACTGGCGGCTACCTTTATCGGTTTCTCCGAGCTGCCTACAGCGGATACACCCTATGCACCAGGCATGAAAACTGTGGTAATTGTTCTTTTCTGTGTAATACCTATGGTGGCATGGATTTTTACCATTCTGGCTATGAAGAATTACAGCCTTACAAAGGACAAAATGATAGAAATTCAGAGGGTAAATCTCCTGAGAAAAGAGGGAGTAGCTCAAGGAATGACGATAGAAGAAGCAATGGCGAAATGGCCATCTGAAACATAATAAATAAGGAGCGACGGAATGAAGAAAAAGATGGACAAGCAGGAAAAGAAGGCCTTCAGAAAGGCAAAAAGAAAGGCCTACGGTCTTTACAAGGGACTGTCGATTACAGGAGGAATTGTTTCAGTAATCGCATTGATTGCCCTGGTTATTTGCAGCATTTTTGATAATACAATGGCTGCTTTTGTGGGTGGAACCTTTTGGGATGTGAAGAATCCTGATGCGAGCGTTCAGCATTTTAAGAGCGACTTTGCCACAAACGATGAACTGGCTGCCTACGGCGACCTCCTGGTAAAGCAGGTGGAGGCGGAAGGCGCAGCCCTACTTAAAAATGATAACAATGCCCTGCCTCTTAAGGGTGGAGCGAAAATCAGCCTTTTCTCCAATTCATCGGTAAATCCCGTATTCGGTGGCACCGGCTCCGGAAATATCGACGCCAGCAAGGCTGACAGCTTCAAGGTAGCTATGGAGAAGGTGGGCTTTTCCGTGAATGATACCCTGTGGAATTTTTACGAAAAGGGTGCCGGCAGCAAGTATAAGCGTAAATCCGGTGGCACCATTGCTATGGCTTCTGCTGTGGTAAGCGAGGTACCTGTATCGGTATACACGGATGAGGTGAAAAATTCCGTTAAAAATTATGGCGACGCTGCTGTGGTAGTGCTCTCCAGAATAGGCGGAGAGGGAGCTGACCTGGAGGCCAAGGACTTTAACTATCTGGCCCTGGATAAGAACGAAAAGGATATGCTTAAGATGATCTCCGATATGAAGAAGGCCGGAGAAATATCCAAGATTGTGGTGCTTATTAATTCAGCCAATACCCTGCAGGTGGATTTCCTTAAAGATAACGAATATAACGTAGATGCAGTGCTCTGGATAGGAGATATCGGAATCACCGGTATCAATGCTGTGGCTGAAATTCTGGCAGGCAGCGTGAACCCATCCGGAAGTCTGGTGGATACTTACTGCTTTGATAACTATTCCGCACCTGCCATGAAAAATTACCTGCCGGTGCAGTATTTGGGCTACAAAAAGGGCCTGATTCCGGATACAGCCGATACCTACCTGATTTATCAGGAGGGTATCTATGTGGGCTACAAGTACTACGAGACCAGATACGAGGACATGGTAACCGGTAACGGCAATACTGCAGGCTATAGCTATGGTCAGGATGTTGCATATCCCTTTGGCTTTGGTATGAGCTACACTTCCTTTGAACTGTCAGGCATGACAGGCAGCATGAACAAGGAGACAGGAGAGTACACAGTCAAGGTTACTGTTAAGAATACAGGTGACAAGGCCGGTAAAAAGACTGTGCAGATTTATGTGCAGTCTCCATATACAGATTATGATAAGACAAACAAAGTAGAAAAGGCATCGGTAGCTCTGGTAGGCTTTGATAAGACCGGACTTTTGGCACCGGGCGAAAGCCAGACTCTTGAGATTAAGGTCGATATGAGAGATGTGGCCTCCTACGATGCCTATGGCAAGGGCACCTATATTCTGGATGAAGGCACCTACTATTTTGCTACAGGTAATGGTGCTCATGAAGCAGTAAACAATATTCTGGCTGCTAAGGGCTATACTGCCTCTAACAGCAACATGGATGCTGACGGAGATAAGAAGCTGGTGCTTTCCTACATACAGGATAGCTTTGATGCTACTACCTATGCCACATCCGTAACAGGCGTAAAAATTGAAAACCAGCTTTCTCAGTCTGATATTAATTTGTATGACGGCGCAGAAGGTCAGAAGGTTACTTACCTTTCCAGAAGCGACTGGAGTGCTACAATGCCTAAGGAGCAGGTAGAGCTTAAGCTTACAGACAAGCTTATTTCCGACCTCCAGATAATTCAGTATGATTCTTCCAAATATCCTGCGGCAACAATGCCTGTAATGGGGGCCAAGAATGGACTTAAGCTCTATGATATGGTGGGGCTTTCCTTTGATGATCCTAAGTGGGAAAAGCTTCTGGATCAGCTGACCTTTAAAGAAATGGTATCCCTTATAGGTGATGCTTTCCACTGGACTATGCCGGTTAAGAGTGTTCAGTCACCGGGTACCCGTGATGAAAACGGACCTCAGGGTCTGACAGCATCTCTGATCGCTTCCGATAAGACCAAGCTCAAGGCTACAGCCTTTACCTCTGAGGACGTAATGGCAGCGACCTTTAATACCGGCCTTATGACCGAGATAGGTCGCGTAATAGGAAATGACTGTCTGGCAGCCAATATATCCTGTCTCTATGGACCCGGTAATAATCTTCACAGAACACCTTACGGGGGAAGAAACTTCGAGTACTATTCAGAGGACGGCTTCCTTTCCGGCAAGATGTCCGCATACGAAGTGGCCGAGATAGAGAAAAAGGGCGTACAGGTGGTAATGAAGCACTTTGCACTGAATGATTGCGAGGCCGACAGACTGGGGCTGGGTGTATGGCTGACAGAGCAGGCGGCAAGAGAGGTTTATCTCAAGTGCTTTGAGGATACAGTGGAGGAAGGCAATGCCGGTGGTGTCATGACAGCCTATACCCGTTGGGGTGCTATCTGGTCAGGCGGTAATTACAACCTGATGACCAACATTCTGAGAAATGAGTGGGGCTGCTCCGGCAAGCTTATTACAGACAATATTCTGACACAGTATGTAAATGGTGTTGACGGTATTATGGCAGGTGTCACAATTTTCGATGCTATGATGCCATTTGTTACAAATCTTCTGCCTAAGTATAAGAATGATCCTGTAGTGGTGTCCAAGATGAGAGAAGCATGCCACTACAATCTCTATGCGGTAGCCAACGGCAACGGTATGAACGGTATTGGTGCCGATTCAAAAATCCTGGTACATGAGCTGGGATTACTTACCAAAATCAGAGTGATAATGATAGTAGCGCTGGTAATTTTTGCAGCATCTCTTACCACTATGATTATCAAGAAAAAGAAATTCATGGCAAATTATAAGTAAAAAAATGCTGGCCGGTAATCTGCGCTTTTGGCGGGGGTTACCGGATTTTTATAAAATAAATATAAAAAAATGTTGAACTTTCAAGAAGTCTGTGTTAGAATGCGAGATGTTGAAAATTCAACAAGTGATCGGAGGCTTTACATGATTGATCGTTTTGAACACTTTATCACCAATATTACCCAGATAGATCTTTACTGGCACAGACTGGCGGCTACAGCTATGTCAGAATACAATCTGAAGGGTAATTACGCCATCTACTTTACCAAGCTTATGAATTGCAAGGAAGGGCTTACGGCCGCAGAGCTTACCGTATCCACAGGCAAGGATAAGGCGGATGTGTCCAGAGATATTAATCTTCTGGTGACCAAGGGGCTTGTGAAAAAGAACATGATTGCTGATAATTCCTATCGTGCAAAAATTTCCCTGACTGCAGAAGGGGAAGAAGTGGCGAAGAAGGTCAGCGAGAAGGTGGCTCAGGCGGTCAGCGCTGTGGGGCTTGCAGAAGGTGACGGAGCCAGAGAAGATTTTTACAAGATGCTGGATGAAATCACGGAAAAGCTTTTACTCCTCACCAAATCTGATTTTAAGTGAAAAATGAGGCACTTTCCTGCGTTTTACGCGAAAGTGACCTGTTGACTAAAGGAGACTAGTTGAAATGGCTATTAAAATTGTAATTGATTCAAGTTCGGATATTTTGCCCGGAGAGGCAGCAGCACTCGGTCTTACACATATTCCTATGTCTGTCTACTTCGAAGATACTGAATACAAGGACGCAGTCAATCTTTCCCATAGGGAATTCTATGAAAAGCTGGTAGAGAGTGATGTGCTTCCCACCACTTCCCAGGTTACTCCGGCGACCTTTGAGGATGTTTTTGCACGCCTTACGGAGAATGGGGATACAGTACTGGCAATCACCCTGTCATCAGCGCTTTCAGGGACTTATCAGAGTGCCTGTATAGCTGCAGAAAATTTCCCTAAGATGGTATATGTGGTAGACAGCCTGAACGTTACCGTGGGCGAGAGAATACTTATCATGCGAGCTATTGAACTGGTAGAAAAGGGCTACGATATCGAGACCATAGTAGCTGTTCTGGAACGTGAAAAAATGGAAGTCAGAGTAATGGCAGTACTTGATACTCTAGAGTACTTAAAAAAAGGCGGCCGTATCTCAGCAGCAGTTGCTTTTACAGGCACTCTTCTGTCGATTAAGCCGGTAGTGGCCGTAGAAGAGGGAGCAGTAGCCATGGTGGGCAAGGCCAGAGGCTCCAAGAATGGTGCAAATCTCCTCAGAACCCTTATTGAGAACGGAAAAGGTATAGACTTTGAAAGATCTGTGGCAGTAGCCTACAGCGGACTTTCAGATGCCTACGTGATGAAGTATTTGGAGGACCATGCGGACCTTTGGGAGCCTTCCGGTAAGAAAATTGTTCCTTCTACCGTAGGCTGTACTATCGGTACCCATGTGGGTCCCGGTGCCATTGCAGTAGCATTTTTTGAAAAAGAATAATAGATAAGGCAGGCTGCCCGATGTAAAGATTGCTTTTCTCAAGGGGAATTGATACAATGTTCTTAATAAACCAGGAGGAAACAGACATGAGCAAGTTTGCCATAATTTTTCCGGATGTCAATTATAATGCAGATCAGCCCCTCTTTTACTATTCCAGAAAAATTTTGGAAAAAAGAGGATTTGAGGTTCTGGTTTTACAAGATGAATCGAAATCGAATCAGAGCTATACAGAGCTTTTTAAAAGCAATCCGAATTCCACATCCCATGAATTTAAGGCGGAAGTGTTTAATTCGGTAGCGAAGACACAGAAAGCAGCGATAAATCAGTTTAAAGGTGTGGCTTGGAACTCCTATGAAAGCGTGGCTTTCATCAGTAAGGGAATAGGAGCGGTTACAGCCACACTTTTTGCTACAAAAAATCAGATAAGCCCTGTGCATATTATGTTTGCACCGCTGGAGCCGGCATTTCAGTTTATCGGCGAGGAGGAGGGCATCGTTTTTTGCGGTATGGACGATGACTTTATCAATTACGAGCGCATAAAGCTTTTGAGCAGGAAATCCAATTTGTCTGTGTATCGTTTTGAAAAAAGTAATCATTCCCTGGAAAATGGACAGGTGGCGGAAGACATCAGGACACTTTCACAGATTATGAAGATGACGGACTCATTCCTGGATCAGGCGGATAAGACTGTATATGATTTCAGCGTGGGTAATCTGGACGGGGAGCAGGAAAAAATGTCGAAATTCGATGGTCAGGTGCTGCTTATAGTGAATACAGCCACCGGATGCGGCTTTACTCCGCAGTATTCCAAGCTGGAGGAAATATATGAAAGCTATCACAAGCGTGGCTTTAATATAGTGGATTTCCCCTGCAATCAGTTTTCAAATCACGCGCCGGGCACCAGTCGGGAGATACACTCATTTTGTACTGCCAGATATAATACCAAATTCCCCAGATATGCAAAAATCAACGTAAATGGTGAGGCAGAGGCTCCACTTTTTGCATATCTTAAGTCCAAGAGAGGCTTCAAGGGCTTTGATATGACTACGCTGGACGGACAGTATCTGGACAAAAAGGTCAGAGAAGAGTTCCCGGACTATGAGACCAGCAGCGATATTAAGTGGAATTTTACGAAGTTCCTGGTGGATAAAAAGGGACGTGTGGTGGAGAGATACGAGCCTACTGCGGATATGGACATAATTTGCAAAGATATTGAGAGATTACTGGGGGATGCAAATGATTAATTTACCTGGCAATGCAATTAAATATCATATAGAAAATGTTACTGTGGATGAAAAGTCTCCGTTAAAGGGCAAGAGAATGCTGTTTCTGGGCTCTTCAGTGACTTTCGGGTACGCAGCACTGGAATGCTCCATGGCAGACTATATAGGGGCTGTAGACGGCTGTGAGATAGTGAAGGAAGCTGTGAACGGTACCACTCTTGTGGACAAGGATGAACAGTCCTACGTACGCAGACTGAAGTCACTTGATATAAACCAGCATTTCGATGCAGTAGTAGTCCAGTTGTCCACAAATGATGCCACACAGGCTTTTCCTCTGGGTGAACTTAATGACAATAAAATCTCCTTCGATACCATGACTGTGACAGGGGCAATCGAGGAGATAATTTCCTATGTGAAAAATACCTGGGCCTGTCCTGTTTTTTTCTACACAGGCAGCCGATACGACAGTGAAAATTATGCGAAGATGGTGGAGAGACTTTTGGAAATCGCTGTCAAATGGGATATAAGAGTGATAGATCTTTGGAGTGATGAGGCGCTGAATTCCATAAGTCCAGAGGAGTACGCCCTTTATATGTTGGACCCCATACACCCTACTCAGGCAGGTTATCTTTGCTGGTGGCTGCCTAAATTCAGGGAGAATTTGCAGGCCTGGGTATGTTAAGTTTGGGATGAGTTGTCTGCCGGAGGGGCTAAGAAGCAGGAGAATTCGCAGAAAGCGATGAGCCGGGAAAAGATAAGGTCATAAAAAATTAACAATTTTTTTCACAATAAAAGGTTGCAAACAATTAAATTGTATGCTATATTATCTGCAACAAACAGGAGGTAACGAAATGGCTGAATTTGATTTACAGGAATACATGTCTAACGGCGTAGCAAATGTTATTAAGAGTGCGGTAAAGGCTACACTCAAGAATCCTAAAGAGTCTATCTTCATGGCTGAATTTGCGGCAGCTACCAAGAAGGCCACTGACAAGAGAAAAAAGGCAGAGAAGAATGGTGAGCATATTCCGGCCTTCCTTATTTCAAGTATTACATCCAGTTGTAATCTTCATTGTGCTGGTTGTTACTCCAGAGAGAATCATGCTTGCTCTGATGATGCACCGGTGAACCAGTTATCCGCTGCAGATTGGAATAAGATTTTTGAAGAGGCTGAAGACCTGGGTATCAGCTTTATTCTTTTGGCAGGCGGCGAGCCACTCTTAAGACGTGATGTTATCGAAGAGGCAGCAAAGCACAGAAGTATTCTTTTCCCTATATTTACAAACGGCTTCTTTGTAGGCGACAAGTACATCGATATGTTTGATAAGCACAGAAATCTGGTGCCTATCATCAGTATCGAGGGCGATGAGACTACTACCGATGCCAGACGTGGTGAGGGCGTGTATAAGAAGGTTATGGGCTCCATGCAGCAGATTAAGGAGCGCGACCTTATTTTTGGTGTATCCGTTACAGTTACCACTGAAAATATGGACGAGGTTTATTCCAGAGAATTCATCGATAACCTCCTGGCTCTGGGCTGTAAGGCTATTATCTATGTTGAATTTGTACCAGTGACAGATGAGGCTACTCATTTAGCACCGGGCGATGCTGAGCGTGAGATTATGCAGGAGAGACTTATGAATCTCCGTAGAGAAGTGGAGGAGATGGTATTCGTATCCTTCCCGGGCGATGAAAAGTCTTCAGGCGGTTGCGTAGCTGCAGGACGTGGATTCTTCCACATCAATTCCCATGGTGGCGCTGAGCCATGTCCATTCTCACCCTACTCAGATATAAATGTCAAGGATACCTCCCTTCGTGAGGCGCTTAAGTCAAAACTTTTCAAGGCCCTTCAGGATGAAGGCGTGCTCTTGGAGGACCACAAGGGCGGATGTATTCTTTTCCAGAAAAAGGATCAGGTTGAGAAAATATTACAGGCTTAATGCCTTGTAAAATACAAGCGAGAAAGGGAAATAAAATGAGTATAGCAGTCAGATATTATACAAGATCAGGTAATACAGAGAAACTTGCAAAGGCGATTGAGGAGAGTATAGGCATCGAAGCTAAGAAGATATCCGAGCCTCTTACAGAGAAGGTGGACACCCTTCTTCTGGGTTGCTCCTACTACGCATTTGATATGGATCCCGAAGTAAAGGAATTCATTCGTAACAACAAGGCATATATCGGCCAGATCGTGCTTTTCGGTACTTCGGCTATGATTAAGTCCATGAAGAAGCCTCTGCAGAAGGTGCTGGCAGATCTTAACACAGACATCATTATCGCTGAAAAAGAGTTCCACTGCCCGGGTTCCTTTGGCCCTATGCACAAGAACAGACCTAATGCCGGCGACATCGAGGATGTCAAGAAATTCGCCAAGATTTTCGTAAAATAACCAATCTATAAAAAAGAGCTTCGGCTCTTTTTTTTGTGGTTTCGCTCCGCTTCCACCTTGTTCTCGCCATCGGCCCCCTCACAGCCTTTAAATATCGTTTTTTAAGATTATCTATAAGCGCACCTTGGCTGCAAAGCCTCCCTTCGAGCTCGTTGTCCGCTCGCGGTACGACACTAACTAATGTAGCCTGCAGTTTCCGGGCTGGAACCGGAAACTGCGAGGCCCACATCAGTAAGTGTCGTTTATTTTTATCTGTACATATCGACATCGCACCGCTCGGGCCAAAGGCTCGGATGAAGCCTTTGCGGCCCCGGCACGCTTGATTTTGATTGTGCTCGTCGATATTTAAAGGCTGTGATGGCTGCCTTCGGCCACCGCCCAATGTACTGCGCTCCGCTCCGAAAAGCGGAGCGAGTGAGAACTTGTGTCCGCGACGGGTTTTGAAGGACCGGAGCAGTTATCTGCAAGCGCTATTACGAATATGGGGTCGCCTTGAGTCCTGACTATGGGCAAGTCTTAGTGGCAGCTGCCGTAGCGAGTGTGCCGCAGGTATTCGTCTTACTGTTTGAGCCGAAGGCGAGTTTAAGACGAATAACGAGCAAGGCATTTGCTGCCACTTAGGCTTGAACATCGGAAGAGGGAAAGGCGGGCGCATGTGAAGTAATAAAGCGCTTGCGGGGAACAGAAACGGGATTTTGAAAGAGGCAGCAGATACAGTTCGAGGGAGCGACACCCGGGAATCCGGAA